>JAHENZ010000076.1 GCA_018609755.1 Salinivenus sp.
AACCTGATGAGCCTCACCGGCTGCGTGGTGCTGGTCGGCATTGTCGTGAACGACGCTATTATCAAGGTCGACTTCATCAACCAAAGACGGGAGCGCGGGATGCCCTTCCGCGAGGCAATCGAGGCGGCGGGCCGGGCGCGTTTCCGTCCCATCCTCATGACGACAATAACGACGGTGCTGGGCCTCCTGCCCCTCGCGCTGGGGCTGGGGGCTGGGGCCGAGATCCGGGCGCCGCTCGCCATCGCCGTCGTGGGCGGCCTGCTCAGCGCGACGGTGCTCACGCTGCTCGTGGTACCGGTGCTGTATCAGGCGCTCGAACGAGACCATGCGTCGTGAGAAAAAAGCGGACCGCTCGAAATCTACTACGTTCGTTCCACAAACAGCAAGCCAGAACGATGGGCTGCCGACCCCGAGAGACATCCTGGGTGCTCGTCGCAACCCTCCTCACCGGCCTTACACTCGTGGGATGCGGTGAGGAAAGCGAGCAGACCGAAACCGAAAAGAATCGCCCAGAAACAAACCGCCCGACCTCGCCGGAGGAGGGTGTGGTCGAGCACCCAGTCGAAGAGCGGATTCCGTATGCCAATCGCGACATCATTTCCATCACCAAAGACCGGTCGTTCGAGGCGCTTCCGGATCCTCCTCGAAGCCTTCAGGTTCTGCACGTCTTTCTACAAAACCCCGGAGCGGTCGATACGACACGCCTTGGCTTTTACGTGAAGGAGTCGGAAAATGTAGAGGTGGCATCCCTCGGAGAGCGTCGGCTCATCATTCTCGACGGTCACCCTGGGAACCGCCTCTTCGAGTACGATAGTCAATCCGAAATCCTGACGCAGATTGCCGCGCCCGGGAATGGCCCGGGCGAGCTCAAATTTTCGATGGGCCTGATGCGAGACGGGCACTCCGTCTACGTGGCCCGTCAGGACCGGCGGATTGACCGGTTTACCTGTACACCCGAGCCGTGCGAGTACGAGGCCACGACTCGGGTGCCGGTCAATACGATGTCGGTGGCCAGGGCGTCTGACGGACTCGCGATTCTCGCCCAGCCGTCAAACCGAAAGGGGGGAGCCTCGATGGATGAACTCGACGGCGCCGTTCACCTCGTTAGCGCGGACGGCGCCGTTTGGAATGCCTTCGGGGCCCTCTACCACACCGAGCACTTCATGGTAATGGCCAATTACGCTCGTGGGGGGACACTGACATACAGCCCAGAGTTTCAGGAGTACCTTTTCAGCAGCGAAAAGCTCCCGTATATCTGGCGCTACGATGAAGGAGGGGACGTACGATCCGTATATAAAGTCGGCGCCTTTCGGCCCCTACAGATGCAGTACTTCCCCAACGAGGGACGGCTCCACAAGGAGTTTGGGAAGGACTACAGCACACTCCGAGTGGTGGGGCCCGTGGCTGGCCGATTCGTGGTGCCCGTTGTCCGACATTATACCTCCAACGGGGAGGGAGTCCGTACAGAACGGCTCAACTACTACGCGATCGACCTCAACACCGACAAGACGTACTTCCTTGGCGAAGATACGTTCAGCGGGGAGGTTGTAGAGCGCACTGTTGTCGTGACCGACGAGCACCAGGTTCTCATCGAAAACGGAGCGGTGGCGCTGATCGAGTCAATGTAAAACCGTCGTTTCTCTCAGCAAATCCATTCGACAACTCTATTGCGGAGCCATGCGTCTCCAAGCGGTCGTTCTCCTTCTCATTGCGCTCACGGCCTGCCACTCAGGCGACCCGGAGATTCCCAATCCCTACAACCTGACGACCGATCTCCAGGGCGATCCGTCAATCGAACGGACGTGGATCGAACCGGCCGTGGAGCGTGTCGGCTCGATTTCGGGGGGACCGAACTACACGCTCTACAACCCAAATGAGGTGCAGATCGGCGACGACGGGCGGATCTACGTGTTCGATTACGGAAACATGACCGTAAAGGGCTTCACGCCAGACGGAGAGCACGTGGCCACGTACGGCCGCGGCAAAGGGCGTGCGCCGGGACACTTTGCCAATATGACCGACGCCGGGGTCCGGGGGGATTCCCTCGTCTACGTGGTCGACGGCTGGCAGCGGCGGGTCTCGTATTTCGATCGCGAGGACGGAACGCTCATCCGAACCGAGAGCTACGAAGAGCCGCTTGCCCGTCTGGAGCACACGGCCGATTCCGTCGAGTACCGGGTGGGCTTCGCAATGAGTGATTTCCTCGTCATGGATACGCCCGAGCGGCAGCGACGGGTTTCGTACGTCACCTCGCACCTCGTCCGCTCCATCGTGCTGGCGGGGCGTCTTCACGAACACGGGGGGCGGGCCGTGTACGTGCTCTCGTACTTTCCCGTGATCTTTCGCTTTTCCCCAGACGACACGACGGGGATCGCCACTCCGACGCCGGACTACGGAGACGTGCCCCTGCCCGAAGCTCGGCAAGAAGAGGTCAACGACCGCCTCGCCATCCGCTCCCCCGAGACGAAGGTGCACGACACTTCCACCCTGCACGACGGTCTGCTGTCAGTCCGGCGCCCGCTCGGCACGTCGGACCGCGTCGAGTTCGATCTGTACGACGTGGGGAACGCGATCACGTACCGTCACACGCTCCGGCTGCCGGTCCAGGGGAATCCGGCGGTGTACGGAGCCCACACGGTCGTCACCGTCCGGGATACCACCGTTCACGTCTATCGGCTCTCCGAGAATGCCCCATAGCATGGGTCCCGTCCCCCCTTGTGAAGGCCTACCCTTAACTTGAAATGAGTAATCCAGAATGCATAAGTTTGGGCAATCAGAACGGACACTCCGTCTTTGCTTCTTCATGCCTTCTGATGCCCATGTCTTTTCCCCTCTATTCCCGCGCGACACTTCTTGCCTGCTCGCTCGCAACGATTGCCGTTGGGCTGCTCGGGTGCGGGTCTGGTGAACCGAACAGTGGTCCGGACATGAGCCCGGACACATGGACCGTTCAGGAAGGTGCCCTCCAGCTCCAGGAGACGTTGCGCATCAGCGAAGGGGAGGACTTCTACTTCGGACGTATTGCCGACGTGGCCGCCGCGGACGACGGACGGGTCTACATCGCCGACGTTGAGGCCACCCACGTGAAGGTGCTCTCGCCCGACGGTACGCTGCAGGACACTGTGGGCACGCGGGGAGAAGGCCCGGGTGAGTTTCAGCATCCCCTCAAACTGGCAGTGGCCCGCGGCGACTCGCTCTACGTACTGGACGGCGCCGACGGCCGCGTGCACGTCTTTACCCCTGAACTCGCGTTCGAGCGGACATTCCTGACCCGTACCGACCAGGGAAGACCCATCAACATGATGATTCCCAGCGGGGCAGCGTCGAGCCCCGACCGAGCGTTCTTCTTCGTGTATTCGCCGGGGGCTCGGGCGGTGGTTCAGGAAGACGCCCGGATGGTCGTGCGGACTGTTCACCCGGGGGGAGCGATCGACGGCACGCTCTTCACGACCCCGCCTTATCGCATGACCTCGACGGACGCCGGGGACGGCGGAAGGGTGTTCTTGACCATCCCGTTCACGCCCTACCCCCACTATGCCCTTGGACCGACGGGGCGCGTGCACTATGCCTATGGCGACAGCCTGAGGGTCACCGCCTACGGCCCGACGGGTCAGCCCGAGCGGACGACCCGCGTGCCCTTTGAATCGACGCCCCCCGTCACCGACGACGAGATTGCCAACGCGCTTGAGGACCGCACCCGTGGCCGCGAGCAGGTGAAGAGCAAAATTCCCGCCTCGAAGCCGGCATTCACCCAGTTCCTCGTCGATGATGACGGACGGTACTGGTTCGGACGCCCCACGGCGACTCCGGACAGCGGGGCGTGGTGGGTGGCGATGCCGGACGAAAAGCGAGTGGTGACCGACACGCTGCCCTCTACCGTCCGGCTGCTGACCGTCCGAAACGGCCAGGCCTACGGGCGAACGACGACCGAGACCGGGGCACCGGCCCTCGTCCGCTATCAGATTCGCCGATCGGAATAGGACGCCATAACCACAGTGCATCTCCCCGTTTCCATTTTCCCAACCGATTCCCTTCCATGAATCGCCCGCTCTACACACGACTCGCCTCCGCTTTCCTCGTGCTTCTCGGCCTCCTTGCCGGGGGCTGCGGGTCAGATTCGCAATCCGAGTCTGGCTGGACGGTGCACGAGGGAGCGCTCACGCTCGACCGCACCCTCCTCGTCAGCGAAACCGACTCGTTCTATTTCGGAAATATTATCGACCTGGCCGTTGACAGCGACGGACGCGCCTACGCGCTGGATTATGACGCCGGGCACGTCAAGGTGATCGGGCCGGAGGGGGGACTCCGCGACTCCCTTGGCAGTACGGGCCAGGGCCCCGGTGAATTTCAGGGTCCTCGTGAGGTCGTCGTGGGCCGCGGGGACTCCCTGTACGTGCTCGATCCCCGAAGCAGCCGCATATCGGTTTTCAGCCCGGCGGGCCGCTTCGCATACGACGTGCAGGTGGAGTATCAAGGCCTCACGGAAAACCTCATGGTGCCCGGTAATCACTCCGGCTTCCTCGTGTCGAACACTTCCCTCTCTCCTCCCGACTCTCCCGAAGAGAGCTCCTTCTTCGTGTGTCGAGTCGC
>JAHENZ010000077.1 GCA_018609755.1 Salinivenus sp.
CCCTCCACGTTTCGACAGCACATTTTCAGCACCGGCCTCGAATATCAGGGGACACTTCGCCCGCGCGTAGAGGTTACGGCCGGGGCCAGTGTGGACGGCACCGCGACGCCCGAGACCGGGCCGTTTCCCAGCCGGGATCCCATTTACGGGTGGGGCCTGAACACCGGGGTCCGGGTGGGGCTCACCGATCAGTGGGACATGCGAGGGGCACTGGGGCGCAAGACTCGGTTCCCCACCATGCGGGAGCTGTTCAGTGGAGCCCTGGGCAAGTTTACGCCCAACCCAAATCTCCAGCCGGTGTCCGCCTGGATTGGGGAGATCGGGGTGGAGCGGCAGGGCACTCTATGGTCGATGGGCGTGACGCCGTTCTACACGCGAGTGCAAAACACGATTGGGAAAACCAACGTCCAGACCCCCGACGGCCTGAAGGTGAAGCGCATCAACCTGAGCGGCGCTCGCGTCTACGGCGTGGAATCGTCTCTGGTCTGGCAGGCCACCGATGCGCTTCGGCTGGACGGGAGTCTGACGTGGTCGCGCCCCCGCTCTATCACCGATGAGGGAACGCAAAAGCTCGACGAGAAGCCGGGCTGGTTGGGCTCCGGCCTGGTGGAGTACGCCTTTCCGTTCGGCCTCTCGGTAACCGGGCAGGCCCGATACACCGGGGACGTCTACGCCCGCCTCGACCGGGTGACCGGCCGGGCGTTTGGACGACTGCCCTCCGCCCTGGTGCTGGACGCTCGACTGGCCTACGACCTCTCACGGCTGACGGATGCTATCGGCGGGGAGCTCTACGCTCGGGGCGAGAATCTGACCGACGAGACCAAATTTATCGGGCTCGGCCTTCCCCGCCCCGGCCGCTCCTTTCGTCTGGGGGTCAAGGTTTCTTTCTAAGCGACGTTGTCGAGTGACCAAACACCGGCTCTGCCAGCAGGCTGACGCACCGGGGAAGGACAAGCAAACTCCGGCCTACCTCACACTCGGCCAACTCGAACGCCTTCTCGAATACACCCATTGGCACGAGGAAAACGTTGAGGATGCGGTGGGACGCTCCCCGGAATTAGGGTGGTTACGGGACGCCGTTCGTATTGCCCTTGCAACCGGTCTCCGGCGCGGGGAGTTGGCAAATCTGCGATGGGATGACGTGGACCTTGAAGAGGGGCAGATTCACGTCCGAAATCGAAGAGAGGAGGGACACCGGACGAAGACAGGAGCGGAACGGGTTGTACCGGTACGGGGACCGGCGCTCGACGTACTCCGGGGTCGGCACGCGAACCGTGAAGAGTTCGCGGGTCCGGTCATCACTGATTCCGAGGGGAACTCGATCAAACCGGATCGGATGACGTAGACGTTCAAGCGGATGGTTCGGGGAACGGAATTGAAGGGCCGGGATCGGCTCAACTTCCACAGCCTTCGACACTCCTGCGGGGCGTGGCTTGCCAGCAAGGGCGTCAGTGAACGGATCATTCAGGAGATCTTGGGCCACTCCTCAACGCAGACGACGCAGAAGTACAGTCACGTTGCGTCAAGCGCTGTCGAGGGGGCGATGGAGAAGACCTTTGGAAGCTAGATCTCCACACCGTGGAGAGGTAGTGCAAAAGAGAAATGTATCCTGACTACACGCTACAATTTATGGAAGACCGTGCCGACCAAAACATTGAAGAGTGGTGGATAAAATATATCCAGCACGTGCGACAAAGTGCAGACTCACCATTGACTGGTATCAACGATTATTCCTCTCCTTGTCAAGTAGAGGTTTTCTGGGTGAAGGAGCCAATTGAAGGACAGGCACACGTTATCACTCACGATCCCGATCGGTCAGATTTACAGATAATCGTTAACGGACCGTATCATGGGCACAATCTTATGGAGGAAGTCAGTTCCATTTCTCGCGAGGACAGATGGCAGCTAGAAATACCTCCCCAGGACTATAGGACGCCTCCAGGAGTACACCCCACTCGGGAAGATCTTCTATCTACTGTAATCTCCTCATTGACGAATAAGATAGAACAGGCAATATATACCAATTTCCCTTCTTCATCATATCACTCTCCCTTCCTCGAAAGCCGTGTCCTTTCGCCACCAATTTTTTTCGGCATAAACATCGGAAATATATCTAGACAAGCCCCCGTAGACAAAGAAGATAATGGGGATCAATCGACTGAATATTCAGACAACAAGAAGACTGGTGATTCCGAAGAAGAAAAAGACAGAAATGGAAGCGAATCAAATGATCAACAGAATGATGAGGAAAGACACCAGGCTGTAGGTGGATTTATTTACCCTGCAACTTGGGTCGATTCGGCTCCAGAGAGGTCATTTTCGGAGAAGGTTTGGGGGCCGCCCCACCGGGAAGATGAGATTATATTACGCACTGACGTGAATGGTAATAATTTCTTTGCTTTTAGGAATGGGCTCTTATCTATCCACCATGATGATGGAAGCAGAGTCCTATCGCTACTGAACACCTTTTTTGGGATCGGGATTTTAGGCCGTCACTTCCAGTGGAGATCACTTCAAGGGAGAGAACTCATAGGCGGGCGAATGGGACCTGATGGATTTAAGAGCATGTCGTATGAGACCTCCACCCCATCAGGTAGAAATCAGATTTTCAGTTTTGACTCACAGCCTTCAGATTACGAACGTGGCTTAATTACTTCGGATGAAATTGAGTGGATATTGCGAGTGACTGAAATTGTAGACTCCGCTCCACACCTAGGGGACCAAATTCGCCTTCACCTACAAGCTCACACTCACTTTTTGGATGATGAATATACTGCCTCCTTTCTCCTAAACTGGAATATCGTAGAACAGCACATAGAAAGTATCCTCGACAGAACTCTTAAAAATGAGTATAACTTAAACAGCAAGCGTAGAGACGATCGAATTGGGGGCTCACACTGGTTTATTAGTCATCGTCTTGAAGTAGCAGAGATAACGGATACAATAGATGAAAATTTATACTCATTACTAACAGATCATCGAAAAAAGAGAAATAGTGTTGTTCATGAAATGGAAGTTGTTTCAGCTGAGAGATCAGAAGATCTCGATCATCTCGTCTCCGAACTACTCACACGGACCGTTAACGAAAAATTAGACTCAACGGGTATCGCACCCGTACAACACATTGCACGCCGCATGAAGCCCAATACCCGGCGTGGAGATTACAACCCAGTGAAATGGTGACGGCCATTCCGAAACCGGAATATAAAACCGACTTGGAGGATGTTGCTGACTGCAAGCGCCGGATTTGTGTCCATCGTAATTCTCCCCACTATAGTCCCCATAGAATTTCGATTCTGTGCATTTCGACTCGTTTCCGTGCAAAGGAGGAGACTGCTCTTTCATACTGAAAACCGCCCCCAATATCGCCGTTTAACGACGCTCAGGGGCGGTTTTGCTGTTCAGAAGGTTGTGCCCGCGGAGGGACTCGAACCCTCACGCCCGTAAGGGACAACGGATTTTGAATCCGTCGCGTCTGCCAATTCCGCCACGCGGGCGAGACAATATCGAAGTGCGAATGTCGAATTGTGAATCTGGGTGGAGGTTCCGCGTCCGTCGTCCGTCAGGACGCCGCGCGGGGAAGAATATTGTCAAATTCGAACGGCTCCACCTCCCGCCCCGCGTACACGTTCCAGTCGCTGGACCCGTAGCGTTCGAGCGCCACGAAGTCCTCTTCCCCGTCGTACACCCAGTAGTGCAGCTCATTCGTGC
>JAHENZ010000078.1 GCA_018609755.1 Salinivenus sp.
GCTTCGAGACACCCCACTTGTACAGCGCTGATCCGAACGCGACCGTCCCCTCGTCGACCGAGACCGTCCAGTCGCGATCCCAGTCCTCGGTCATCCCGCGGATGAGTTCGTTGACGTCGCGGATGACCGCCAGCAGGCGCTCCTGCATCTCCTGGGGCCCCTCCTGGAGCTCGGAGATCAGGCGGTCGACCTTGTTGATGAAGAGGGCTGGCTTGACGCCCTCGCGCAGGGCCTGCCGGAGGACGGTCTCGGTCTGGGGCATCGCGCCCTCGACGGCGTCGACGACCACCAGCGCGCCGTCGACGGCACGCATCGCCCGCGTCACGTCGCCCCCGAAGTCGACGTGGCCCGGCGTGTCGATGAGGTTGATTAGGTGGTTGCGGTCCTCGTACTCGTGGGTCATCGAGACGTTGGCGGCGTCGATGGTGATGCCGCGTTCCTGCTCGTCTTCCTCGGTGTCCATCGCGAGCTGTTCCCCGGCAGTCTCGTCGGAGATCATGCCCGCACCAGCGAGGAGATTGTCTGTCAGCGTCGTCTTCCCGTGATCGACGTGCGCGGCGATGGCAATGTTCCGGATGTGCTCCGGGTTGTCCATCAGCGACTCGCACTCCTGGACGATTTTCTTGCGTCGGCCCATTCTTACCTGCGCTACCGGCAGGAGGGTCAAAAGGGTAGTGTTTCCCGTCGCTGCCCGGCTCCCCGCCGTGAATCCGCCCGTCCCGCAGTTGCAACGAAGTTTGGTCTCTCTTTGCGCCGATCCCGCCCCGATCCTGGCCGAAGTCCGAAGACACCTTGAAAAATCTACTTTTGGCCATTGGGCCACCGTCCGGGTGCAATGGTCGATCACAGTCGACGACGGTTCGTACAGGTTGCAGGGAGTCTCGGGGTCGTCGCGCTCGCCGGCTGTGCCGGCGACGGCGGCGACACGATGACCGAGGGTGGCGGAATGACCGACAACGGCTCCATGGACGGCGGGTCAATGGACGGCGAGACGACCGAGGCGGAGATGACCGAGGGCGAAATGGGAGGAGAGCCGATGGACCCGATGGACGCCGAGCGCGCCACGGTCGACCGGTTCAGCGAGGACGCTGGCACGCTGATGGTCCGGGACGACATGAACGGCCTTCCCGGCCCGGGCGAGCCTATCGACTTCGACCAGGGCCCCTTCATCACGACCGGGCTCGGGCCCGATGGGCAAACTGTCCAGTACTACAACTTCGACGTCCAGCCCACGGCCCCGGCACCCATCTACGCCTTCTTTCGAAAGGGCGAGGACACGCCTGTCGAGGGGCAACTCAACGTCGTCGGAACGATCCCCGGCGACGATGGCTACAACGACTTCTGGCACGTCCACCGGGTCACGGTTCCCTCGGACTACGAGGCAAACACCGTCACGAGCGCGTCCCAGCTGATGAACGGCGACTACGACGTCCAGGCCACGAACGTGATCAAGAACTGTCCGATCGTGCCCCAGGGATCGACGGCCTCGATGCGCGGCGGCGACGCCGATTCCGGTCTCGTCGACGGCTGGTACGACGGCCAGGTCGTGAGCTACTTCCTGTTCGAAGAGGCCGGGCTGATGGCCACCGGCGACGGCGCCGTTCCGACCTCGCCGATCTACGTGACGTTCAACACCAACCCCGGCATGGACGGCGGCGGCCCCGCCTCCGGGTTCATGACCGAGGAGATGAGCGACCAGACCCACAACGTCGTTGCGACGACTCCGGCGGACTCGGGCTACTCGCCGCTTTGGTCGGTGAACGTCTACGACAACGCCGACTTCGACAGCGTCTCGGACCTGAGCTCCGCGACGAGCGCGTCGATCCTCGCGACCGGCACGGCGACGGTCAACTGCCCCGTGGTCTCGGTGCAGTGAGGCCGCGGCCCTGGTCCCCCTGACGCGCGTGACGAGTCTGACCGGCCCGTTCGTCGGTCCGCCAGCGGCTCTGGGCACCGGCACGCGAAACGCCTTTCCCGGTGCCCCGAGCATCCCCGGCCAGTCAATGGAGAAGGCCCTCTGGTACCTGTTCGCGGGCACGCGCGGCGGCGCGAACAGGGTTCGGATCGTCCGGGAACTGGCCGAGCGCCCCCGGAACGCGAACCAGCTGGCCGAGCGGCTGGACCTCGATTACAACACCGTCACCCACCACCTCACCATGCTCACCGACCACGACGTCGTCGAACCGGGCGGCAGCGACTACGGGAAGCTGTACTTCCTGACCGAGCGCTTCGAGCACCACCAGGACACCTTCGAAGAGATCGCCACGGAGGTGGACTGACATGGCGATGGGCCCCGAGGTGATGGTCGGCGCCGGCCTCGCCGCGATCAACGCCGTCCTCCTGACCATCCTGACGGTGGTCTGGCTGCGCAACTACCGGACCTTCCAGTCGACCATGGTGCTCGGGCTGGCGGCCTTCGGCGCCGTCCTCCTCCTGGAGAACCTCGTGGCGGTGTACTTCTTCCTGAGCATGCACATGCTGTACGCGAGCGATCCCCTCGTCGGCCAGGTGGTGCTGGCGATGCGCTCGCTGGAGTTCCTCGCGGTGGTCTTCCTGACCTACGTGACGGTGCAGTAGCCCGGTGGATTCTGGGTTTCTGTGGCTGGTGACTCTTTTGCTGCGGGTGGCGCGCGGCGTCGAGCCGGCCCGGAGGGTCGGCGAGACACCGCGCGAGGGATGAGGAGCGCATGGCCGAGCGAAGCGAGGCCGGAGCACCGCAATCGGTTGGGGAGGTACGTGGCCTGCGGTGGCGGCGGGGTGGACCGAAAGGGGCGGCCCTGTGGACGACGGTGGACCCATCAAGCACCGAAACGAGCGACGGAAGCGAGGGCGACTGGAAGGAGCCCTCGATGGTGAGCGGCGTCCTCGCGAACGAAGTGAGCGAGGGCTCGATGGACGAACGGAGTGAGTCCATCGGCGTAGCCGCGAACCAAAGGTAGCGAGTGAGGAGCGCAGATGTGGTCCCCCGAGTCAAGCGAGGGTCGAGCGGCGGTGCCGCGAGACCCTCGATGACGAACGGGGAGCGGGTGGCCGACCGACGGGAGGTCACCCGCGAGCCGTGAGGCCACAGGGCCGGGGCTTTCAGAATCCTCTCCTCAGTAGCGATCAAACTGCAAATACAGTCTCAAACTCGCCGTGCCCGCAAGAGTAATACGTGCTACAGACCCACATACGAACGTCAATGGACGTCACCGTCCAGGGACCGGGCCCGGCCGAGCCGTTTCTCGGGGCCCGGGACCTCATCGAAACCGAACTCGACCTCGACCTGCCGGTCACCGTCCGCATCGTCGAGGACCCCGACGAGCGCACGCGCGTCGGCCACGACGACGCCGGCCACCACTTCACCATCTCCCGAAAAGCCGCGACGTCCGCGATGGCCCGCGAACTCGCCCTCCACGAGTACGGCCACATGCACCACCACGAGCGCGGGCACCCCTCCCACACGCAGGATACCCGGGAGGCCATCTTCCTCGCGCTCGCGGGCCGGAGCGTCGAGCGCCGAAAACTCACCCACGTCCACCAGATCGCCAACCACATGAAGGACATCTACGCCGACGACGTCTGGCTCGACGTCGCGCCGGCCGACAAACTGGTGGCCTTCCTCGAAGCCAGTCTCGCCGCCGCCGTCGCCGATCGACCCGACGAGACTGCTGATCCCGCCCGCTGGCACCGGCTCACCCCCGCCGCCGACCCCGAGATCACCGCCGTCAACGCCGCCTTCGCCCTCGGACTGGTCGAGCGCCACGGACTCGTCGACGAGGACCACCGGATCTACGATCTCGCGCACGCGGCCGCGAGCGACGCCCCGCAGGTCTCACTCGCCGAGTTCAAACGGCGGTTCCGCTCGCTGGCAGAGGATCCCGACGAGAGTGAATACCGGAAGGCCCTCGTCGACGTGACCAGGGCCTACGCCGGTCGTGGGGCCGACGGGCCGCAGGCTGCGGACTGACGGCCGCGAGATCAGAGCGCCACCAGCGGCGAGAGCACGAGGAGAGCGGCGAGCAGGAGCACAGCCCAGTCGGCCGCCCGAAAGCTGAGGGCCGGAAGCGTCGGATTGTAGGCGAAACACCGCGCTCGCAGCGCCAGCGAGAGGGCGTCGGCCCGGCCCAGCACCCGACGAATCGATAACGCGGTCAGTCGCGCCGCGCGGCGGTGGATCGGCAGCGCGTCACCCCCTCGAGCAGCGATGGCGTCTCGAACGGCCCCAACGTCGCTCCGCACGACCGGCAGGAACCGGAGGAGGAGTCCCACGCCCATGCCCAACAGGCGGCCGAGGCGTCCCGGGACCGTCCACTGGATCGCGGCGCGGACCTCCCGGACGGCGGTCGTGTGGACCACGGCGCCGCTGACAAGCAGGATCGGGACGATCCGCAGGACGGCCCGCAGGGAATCGAGGGCCGGGTCGAGGCGGAACCACGGAGATCCGAGGGTTAGACCCGCGAGAATCGGCCCGAGACACAACATCGCGAGGACAACAACGTAGGCGCGCAGGACCCGAATCGGCGAGAGGCGCGCCGCCGCGAGTGCCAGGAGCGCAATCGAGAAACTGACCCCCAGGCCGACCGCCGAGGCGTGCGCGACCGCCGCGATGGCGAAGCCGACCTGGAAGGCAAGCTTGCTCCGGGGATCCAGCCGGTGGGCGAGCGTCTCGCCGGGCTCGTAGGCGATCATCCGGGAACGTGGACGTCGATGGCTGCGAGATCGTCCATCGTCGCGTCCGGTGTCCCTTCGACGGCAATGTTGCCGTCGCGCAGGCCTACCACGCGGTCGGCCCGATCGCGGAGGTCACGCACGTCGTGGGTGACCAGGACGATGGCCGTCCCGCTTTCGTGCAGGTCGTCGAGGTGGGCGAGCAGCGAGTTTCGGGCCGGCCAGTCCAGCCCGGCGAAGGGTTCGTCCAGCACGAGGTAGTCGGGTCCAATCGCCAGCGCGCCGGCGACTGCGAGACGGGCCTGTTCGCCACCAGACAGCGCATCGATGCGGTCGTCGCGACGGCCGTCGAGGTTCACGGCCGCGAGGGCGTCCGCGACGCGGCGGTCGATCTCCGCGCGCTCGAGGCCCAGGTTCTCCGGGCCGAAGGCCACGTCGGCGCCGACCGTCGCGGCGACGAACTGGTCCCGCGGCGACTGGAAGACCATCCCCACGGAGGTTCGAGCCGCGACAGGATCGTCAGCGGGTCTGGTGCCGTCGACCAGCACCTCGCCGGCGTCGGGATCGAGGAGACCGTTCAGGTGCCGAACCAGCGTGGTCTTGCCGCTGCCGTTGGGCCCGGCCACGAGGAGCCACTCGCCGGGTTCGATGGTCAGTGAGACGCCGTCGAGAGCGGGTTCACCGTCGTCGTAGCGATGCACCAGGTCGCTGACCTCGATCATGCGACGCCGTCGAGCAGTTCACCGCTTCCCTGGACAATCCCGACGGCGATGGCCGCCTTGATCAGGTCCACGGCGGCGAGGGGGACCATGATCGCGAGCGTACCGTCGAGGCCGACCCCGGCGAC
Organism: Salinivenus sp.; assembly: GCA_018609755.1. Classification (GTDB taxonomy): domain Bacteria; phylum Bacteroidota; class Rhodothermia; order Rhodothermales; family Salinibacteraceae; genus Salinibacter. Next base: position 5,498 of record JAHENZ010000078.1, read on the forward strand.
TGCCATGAACCAGGGCACCCCGATTGCGTA
>JAHENZ010000079.1 GCA_018609755.1 Salinivenus sp.
GTGTCGGGCAGCGGGTCGCCGGTCTGCTCGTCCCGCAGCTCAAACTCGACCGTGGCCGAATACGTGAGAAAGCTCGTCGTGGTGGGCAGCGGATACCCCTCCACCCGCACCTCTGCCACGTAGGCCGGAAGCTGCTGGGCCGCCACCTCCCCCGACGCGTCAGCGTCCTCGTAGGTGTACGCCCACGAGGCCTCCACCTCCTCCCCGCTCACCTCCGTCTCGATCTCGCTTACAACCGTCGCCGCGCTCCCGCCGTTCGTCGGCACCTCTTTCACCTGCACGGTCGCGGGGGTGCCGTCCTCCATGCCCTTCGCCGTCGCGGTTACGGTCACCTCCTCCCCCACCTGGGCCTCATTTTTGGACCACTCGGCCCCCTTCACGCTCTTGACCACAGCGGTCCCGTCTCCCTCCGACAGTCGCGACCGGCGCACCCGCCCGTCCCCTTGCAGCCAGTGCCCCGACAGGTCCCCGTCCGGATCCTCGAGCTCGTAGGGCACCCCCGCCACGGCGTCGCCCGCCGCGTCCTCAAACGCAAAGTCGATCCAGTGCTCCACCAGCTCAGTCGCCTCCGGGGAGCTGCCCTCCGCGGCCGCCGCTTCTGCCACCGCGCCCTGCACCCCGGCTGCCCCGGCGCCGCCCCCACCGCCGCCACCGGCACCGCCGCCGATGATGACCGGCCCCGAGCCCCCGATCATCACCATGCCCGATCCGCCGATCATGACCGGGTTGCCTCCACTGTTGATCTGCACGGTCGGCTCCCCGCCGACAATCGTGTCCGGCGGGCCGCTGCACGTGCAAATATCGCCCATCCGCGCGGCGGGCTGGCCGTTGATCATCACCGTGGGCGCGCCCATCGAAATGGGGCCGCCGACGTGTGGACTCGGCCCCGGATTGCACATCGGGCACACGTGCATGTCGCCCTGTCGGGCGGCGGGCATTCCGTTGATCAATACAGTGGGGTCTCCCACGGCAATGGTGCCACCGTGGGCCGTCGGGTCGCCTTGTCGGGCTGCTGAAGGCATGAGAAAGGCAATTCGTCGTGAGAAGAGTAGTGAGTCGGTCAAAGTATGAGATCAGTGACCATCACCCGTTGGCTTTTAGCACTCCGCCCTTGAATTCGGCCATAGCAGACCCCTCTACCGTGAGCTGAGTACCCTTCAGCTCAGCTTGCGTCCCTCCTTCGGCCGCGAAGCTCTTCGAGCCCTCCACCGTCACGTCCATGCCCGAAAGGTCGAGCGCCTGCGAGGCCTCAATGGTGCCGCCACTCCCCGCGGAAAGGGTCACGCTGCCATCGGCTTCCTGCGTGAGGTCGCCCCCCACCGTCATCTCGGCGCCCTTGTCCGTCTCGATCGACAGGGACTTCGATTTCATCTCGATGGCGCCTTTCGCCTCCAGACCAATGTCGCCCTCGGTCGTGAGGCTCATTTTCTCATTCTTGTAGTCGAGCGTGAGCACGTGCTTGCCGTCGGCATCGCTCACCGTCACGTTGTCGTTCTTGTCGGAGACCTGAAGGTAGTGCCCCTTCTCGCTGACGACGCTCATCACCTCGTTCTTGTCGTCGAGCAGGATCTTTCGGCCCTTCTTCGACTGCACCTCGATGCGCTTATTCTTGTCGTCGAGAAGCACGCGGTGACTGTCCGTCGAGAGAAGCTCGATTTTCTCGTTCTTGTCGTCGAAGAGCAGCTCGTGCGCGTTGGCGGAGTTGAGCTTCACGCGCGTCTCGTCCTGCGTGTCATCCATCAGCAGTTCGTTGCCGCCGAAGGTGCGCAGGATGTTTTCCATCTTGTTCTCCGACACCGACGGTGACGTGTTGGACGGGTTGGGGGTGGTGCCCAGCGCGACCGGCCGATCAATGTCCCCGTTCTCGAAGGCCACCAGCAACTCCGTGTCGGCGTGATTGGGAAAGTGCATCCCGTAGTCCGCGCCGGAGTAGGGCTGGTTCATGCGGAGGGGAAGCGTCTTGGTGCCGTCGGACCGGTCCTGCCGCTGATCGAAGTGCATCTTGGCGCGATACCGGCCCTGGTCGTCGATGTACGCATAATCGCCGCCGGCACTTTCCACCGTGGCGGTTACCACACCGGGGGCCTCCGGCTTCGGGGTCGTGCGCGGGGGCCGGTACTGCACCGACGCCGGGATGCAGGTAAATTCATTGCGGTACGCCGGCTCCTGTTGCCCATTCTCCGAGGCCTGCATCGAGTCCAGGTTCATCCCGGCCCGCTGCGAGCCCTCGTGCTCGATCCGCGTCACCAGGTAGTCGGCATTGAAGCTGTCGCGGAAGTGCTTCTCCAGAGTAAAGAGAAAGCCACTCTGCAGCCCCACACTGTCACTCCGGCCGCTCATGACCCGGCGCCGGGCTTCAATTGCCTCGTTTCGGACCTTCGCCAGCCGCTTTCCGCGGTCCGCCTCCCGAAAGTGCTCCCCGTACTCGTACTGCGTGCCCGGCATGTCGCCGTTGATCTGCGACTCCGTCGTCATCGTCTCCGGCGTCCGGTAGTTGTAGTCCGCCAGTTTGACTTTCCCGGTGACGACCTGCTCTTCACACGCAAACTGCTTGACGGTCTCCAGGTCCTGATCGATCATCCCGCCCGCGCCCTCGTGGTACTGAAGCGCCGAGGGGGCCTCGATCTTTTCGTGCTCGCTCTTCTTGTCCGTAATCACGAGCGTGTCCTGCCCGTCCGCGTGCTCGAAGAAGTAGTACATGCCCTCAAACTCCATGAGCCGATTCACGAAGTTGAGGTCCGACTCCTGGTACTGGACGCAATATTCCCGGGGCGAGTAGGACTCCTGCAGGGCAAATCGCACGTCGCTCGACGAGAGGCCGTCCTCCTCGAACACCTTTGTGAGGATGTCCTTGACCGTCATTTCCTGGAAAATGCGGCTGCGATGATTGAGCGCCAGCCGCTGGAGCCGGGGCTGAATCGTGGCCCGGTAGGTGACGTAGTCGGACGTTTGCCCACGAAGCGAGAAGTCGGTCACGATGCCGTTCACCGGCACGTCGGTGTCTCCCCGCTTCATGGTGAAGGTGGCCGGCTTGTTCACGACACTCGCGAAGTCGACGTCCGGGTCCTCCGACACGAGCTGCAGGTTGAATTCAAAGAGCTGGGAGATGCCCTCCGTGCCCTCGAAGCGAAGGACCTGGAACGTACTCGGGTCCAGTTCGGCGGGCTCGAACGAATAGCGGGCAACGTTGGCGGCAGGCGTCTTGATTTCTGGCATGACGGAAGGGTAGGAATTGTAGAACTGCACGTGAGAAGGAAAGGACACTCAGCGGCGAAGCAGCCTCGCCGGCTTAGAAGCTCTAACAAAACCGCTGCAAAGCCGACCTAAAAGCACTTTGGTTAGTCGCTCCTGGACATCTAGATGTCCAAACTTGATTTGGAGCCCATCCAACCGAAAGGACAAATCCCAGCGGCCGTCGGATGGGCTTGGCAATCTAGATTGCCGGAGTCAAGCTTGGACATCTCTGTGTCTTTTCGAGATTAATTGCAGGACCGATCGCCCTTGGCATCGGGCTTTTCTCTCTGGAAAGGTCTGCATTCTCTTCGTAGCGCCGTTGGACTCCAACGGCGCTACGAAGGGGGCATCCCTCACGTCCGGCGGATAATCTCA
>JAHENZ010000080.1 GCA_018609755.1 Salinivenus sp.
GCGGTTATTGAGGGTGAGCGTTCGGTCGAACGCCGTTCGCGGATCGGGGGACCACTCTAGAATTTTCTTTCCCCAGTACATGCGCATGTAGTTGTGCATGTACCCGGTCGCTCGCATCTCCTTCATCGCCGCGTTCCAGTACGGATCGTGGGTGCTGCCCGTCTCAAGTTCCTCGTGGCTGTACACGTACTCCCGCTCGTCGTCGGCGTGATCGGCCAGTGTCTCGCGCGCCCAGTCCGGAAGACACTCATAAGAGTCGTAGGTCTCCGGTCGGAAGTGCACGTGGTTTACGGTGAGTTCTCGGCGCACGATGAGCTCTTCCAGATAGGAATCGATGTCGCTTTCGGGCGCCGGAGTGGACTGAATCTGCTGCGCGAGCCACACCGGCGACACCTGTCCGAAATGCAGGTACTTGCTCATGTGTGACACCGCGTCGGACTGCACCTGATTTCGATGCTCGTCGTACCCGTCCAGGTGCTCGTTCAGAAACGACTCCAGGATCGTCTCGGCCTCAGAGACTCCGCCTCGGTACAGGGGCCGGACCGGGGGCACGCTCTCGTCCAAGTCGAGTTGCGAAGCCACAGCACCGACGTCGTTGAGCACGAGTCCATCGCTCATCTCCAGGTCCAGTGACGGAATGGAAACCGGGACCGGATCTGGGAGGGAGAGAAATCGGTTCAGATGCTCGTGAATTTTGGGGCGAATCGTGCGGGCGGCGTACTCAGCCTTGTCCGTCACCGTCTCCGCCGGAACCACCACGTCTCCCTCGACCTGCGTGACCCGACAGGGCGCCTCCTCGGCCACCCGTCGCCGCCACTGCTTCTGGTGCCGCAAGTATCCTCGATCGGTGACCAGTCCCGCGGCATCCTCCGCGTACGAGAGCGCAACCGCGTCGGGCGCTCCCCGCCGCACGACCATTTTCACTCCTCGATCCGCCAGTGCCTCCTGCGTCTCCCGAAGCCCCTCCAGCATAAACGTGTAATGGCGAAGGTTGGCCTCCGGGTAGTCGTCCATCAGGCCGAAGACGACGAGCAGCGGCTTGTCCAGCTCATTCGCCTGCGCGATGGCGTGCTCCAGCGCAGGATTGTGCTGCGCCCGCTGCGACTGCTGCATCCAATACAGAACGTACGGCCGGGCGGGTCGGAGATCGTTGTCGTTCAGGACTTGGACGCGAGCCGGATCGACGGGGGACATGGAATGGACTACGTTCGTGGAATCAGACGGAGGACATAGAACAGCTTTGTCCTCCTCCGTTTCCCTCCCGTTCGTCCGTGGTGCAGGGTCGTGACGGAATCGTTTCGACAAATCCTCAGGTTGCCGGCTCCTCTGCTATTTCCGTCTGAGACCCACCCTGCACGTCCGCCATCTCCATCTGCACGCCGTCGGTCGGGAAGTTCAGTTGTCCCTCGGACTCGGCAATGACGGAGGCGACCATCGTGTCGCCCGTCACGTTGTTCGTCGTGCGAAGCATGTCCAGGGGCCGGTCCGCCGCCCAGATGAGCGCAATGCCCGCACTGGGGACGCCAATGGACTCTAGGATGACGACGAGCATGACGGTCCCTGCACTCGGCACCGCCGCGGCCCCGACGGAGGCGAGGGTCGCGAGGAGCACAATATTGAGCTGCTGCGACAGGGCGAGCCCGATGCCGAGCACCTGTGCGATGAAGACGGCGGCCACCGACTGGTACAGCGCCGTGCCGTCCATGTTGATGGTGGCCCCCAGCGGCAGCACGAACGACGAGACTTCCTCCGAGACGCCGAGGTTCTTCTCACACACCTCCATGGTGACCGGCAGGGTGCCGCCGCTCGACGACGTCGAGAATGCCACGAGCTGCGCAGGAAGAATGGCCTTGAAGTAGTCTCCCACCGCAATCGGGGTAAAGAGCGACATGAAGGTCGGATACACGAGAAAGACCATGATCGACAGCCCAACGATCACGGTAAGGCAGTAGAACCCGAGCGCTCCGAGGAGGCTGATAATGTTGCCCGCACTACCGGTCGCTATTGACGTGATGGCGTCCGCGAGGAGCCCAAAGACCCCGACCGGCGCCATGTACATAATCACCTCGATGAGCCGAATCACCAGCTCATTCAGGCTTCGGAAGAAGGATAGTAAGGGCTCTGCATCCTCTTTCGGAATCAACAGCAGGCCGATGCCGATGAAGATGGCGACGAACACGATCTGCAACATATTCCCGTTGTCCGACGCCGAGCTGAAGAAGTTGGACGGCACCAGATCGACGAGCGGCTGAAGCGGCCCTCGGTCTTTCGCGTCCGAGGCCAGCTCCTTGCTCATCTCGACCTCGTCCTGATAGGTCTGCTCCAGCTTCGTCTGCGTCTCTTTCGTGACCGTGTTACCGGGCTGCAGGGTATTCACCAGCACGAGCCCAATCGTGAGTGCAATTGTGGTCGTGAGCAGATAGAGACCAAGCGTTTTCCCGCCAATCCGTGACAGCTTCTTGAGGTCCCGCAACGAGGCGACCCCCACCACCAGCGACGCCAGAATGAGGGGGACGGCGATCAGCTTCAGCAAATTCAGAAAGATGGTGCCGAAGGGCGAAATCCAGTCGCTCGTAAACTCGGCCCATCCGGCGCCTGCGGCTATGACGCCGTAGACGAGACCGAGGACGAGGCCGATGAGAATCTGCCAGTGTAGCTTCTTATACCAGGGCATGAGGCACTCCAATTGGCATACAGCACAACGAACCTGCCCCCCAAAACACTACATCTCCACAAGAAAAGACTTAGTTGCCACCGGAGCAAGTCCTCCCTGTGACGATGCCGAACAAGTCTCGTAGTTTTATTCTGTGCCTCTACAAGAGAAGGGCTGTGATCGCCCCAGCCCCCGTGCAGATAACATTGACGACATCATTGTCAATCCCCTGCCATCCCCGCACCAGGATCGCGTTCGGGGGCACGGGACGCTCCCTCTCGTCCCCCGTATCGGGATCTCGAAATCGTGCCTGGAGGGTGGCGCCCGTCAGACTATCAATGCCCATTCCCACCAGTCCCGCTACGAGAATTTGGCCGACCGGAACGCCTCCCATTCCGCCCCCAACCATCCAGGCCGCCCCCGCGACGCTCGCAGCCCCCAGAACGGCCGCGCCCGTTCCGGGAATCGACACGGCCCCAGACGTCCCTTGAGGCACTTTTTTCCCTGTTCGGAGGGACCGGGGCGTCTCGACGAAGTGGGTTCCGACCTCTGTGGCCCAGGTGTCGGCCGCCGCTGCGGCGAGTGCCCCGAGAAAGCCCACGTAGCAGGCCGCCTGTCCCCCCGATGCTTCGGCGGGCAGAACCACAAACACAGCAAGGAGTCCCCACGCCACGCCTCCATTTGCAAACACCTGCGTCAGTGTGCGCCTGCTCTGCTCATTGTGTAGATCATCATTCTCGGACGCCCCGACTACAGACAGCGCACTCGACAATCCGAAGAACACAAATCCTGGAAGTGCCCACACCCATCCGCCAAACCCCACGAGCGAGGCCGCAAATAGTCCCCCCGCAACGGCCCCCGATGGTGTGAGGGTGCGCGACACATAGGCCGCTCCACCAAATCCAAGGCCGACGGCAGACGCCAGGAACAGGTTCTGGGTCGCCTCCGGAGTGGCCTGGAGAGGGATCAGAACGAGAATCACCGCAAGAACGACAAAGAGGTTGTCCCATCCCCGCCCCCCAATCATCTCCGTCGCAGTGCCCGCTCCGGCAATGAGTAATGCTGCCCCAATGGTGCGCTCGAAAGCCCATCCTGCTCCTCCAACCAACCCGAGAACGGAAAGCCCCCCGGCGAGGCAGAAAAATGTCCCGCTTCCCCAGAGAGACGCGTGGAAGAGCAACACTCGCTCTCCCCAGTATTGCCCTACCCAGGACGCGACAGGATCGCCGATCGCCAGAATGAGAAAGGCCAACTGAAAAACGAAAACCCGATCTGGAGAGACGGACCACGTTGCCGCCAATCCGAGAATGGCGGCCATCGGCATCGTCACAGTGCCCCAACTCTCCGGACGTGCAGCGTGAATGCTGGGCCACCAGTGCCGGATCTTTGCGAGCCCGTTCATTCCCATGAAAAAGACCGACAAGAAATACACGGGCGTCGGACTGGAAAAGAAAAACGGCGTGGCTGCGACGAACAGCCCCACTCCAGCATGTACCACTCGCCGCGTGTGGCTCTCATCCACCCCCATTCGCTGGAGGACCTCGCCAATGCCCACCAGCCCCCCGAGTCCTACAGTCGCTCCCAACAACACCATACAATCGCCGAACGACATAGAAGGACGCCACTCACAAAAGAATTGTGTAGGGAGGCGAACGAAAAACGCCCCGGTACGCCGAAAGGCGCAACCGGGGCGTCAACCGTTCAAACGTAAGAGTGTCGATTAGCTTTCGGACTCGGAGGCCTCGATTTGCTCAACCTCGTCCTCGCTCGGAGCGCCATCTCCGGCAGCGCCGTCGCCCGCCGCCTCTCCGTCGCCACCGATCGCAGCCTGCAGCTCTTCGAGCTCGGATTTCGAGCCCACCACGAGGTCGCGGTACTGCTTCTGTCCCGTACCGGCCGGGATGGAGTGTCCGACAATCACGTTTTCCTTCAGGCCGTCGAGCGGATCCGTCTTGGCCTCGATGGCGGCGTTGGTGAGCACCTTCGTCGTTTCCTGGAAGGATGCCGCCGAGATGAAGGAGTCGGTTGCAAGCGACGCCTTCGTGATGCCGAGCAGCACCGGCTCACCCACCGCCGGGCGTGCCTCTCGGACCTCAATCTCGGGCTTATCCTCCCGCTTCAGATCCGAGTTCAACTCTCGAAGCCGCCGACGACTGACGATCTCGCCGATCTTGAGTTCGGATTCGCTCGGGTCGGTCACGACAAACTTGTCGTAGAGGTCGTCGTTGGCCTCGGCCATCTTCTGCCGGTCCACGACATCCTCTTCGAGGAAGTTGGTGTCTCCCGGCGAGGTGATCTTCACCCGCTTCATCATCTGCCGGATCACGACCTCAAAGTGCTTGTCGTCGATGTCGACCCCCTGGAGACGGTAGACCTCCTGCACTTCGTTGAGAAGATGCTCCTGCACGGCGCGCGGGCCCTTAATTGACAGGATGTCGTGCGGGGCGATCTGGCCGTCGGAAAGCCGGTCGCCGGCCTCCACGTAGTCGCCCTCGTGGACGAGCATGTGCTTCGAGAGGGAGACCATGTAGCTCTTCTCCATCTCGCCGTCTCGGCTCGTGACAATGACCTCCTGCGAGCCGCGCTTTCGGTCACCGAAGCTGACGATGCCATCGATCTCGCTGACCTCAGCGGGCTCATCCGGCGTGCGAGCTTCAAACAGTTCCTCGACGCGCGGCAGACCACCGGTAATGTCACTGGTCTGAGCAGCCTGACGAGGCATCTTCGCAAGGGTTTGTCCGGCCTGCACTTCGTCGCCTTCGTCGACCTGAATGCGGGCATCAACCGGCATGTTGTAATCCTTCTCCTCCCCATCCTCCGTCTCGATGACAATCGTCGGAGTAAGGGTTCGTTCGCGACTTTCGACGATCACCTTCTCCATGTGCCCCGTCTGCTCGTCCGTCTCCTCGCGGTAGGTCGTCCCTTCGATCACGTCCTCGAAGCGCACCGTTCCGGTAGCCTCCGTCAGGATGAGGCTGTTATACGGATCCCAGCTGGCGAGGACGTCGCCCTCCTCGACCTCGGCGCCTTCATCGACCGTGAGTTCAGCACCGTACGGCACGACGTAGCTGGTGAGCTCGCGCCCGTCTTCGTCCGTATCCATGATTCGGATTTCCCCCTGTCGGGCGAGAACGACCTCCTTCGGCCCGTCGGAGTCCTCGTACGTCACCGTCCGCAGGTTCTCAAACTCAACCGTACCCTCGAATTTGGCTTGTATGGTCGACTCGGCGGACACGCGCGTGGCGGTTCCACCGGTGTGGAAGGTCCGGAGCGTGAGCTGCGTCCCCGGCTCCCCAATCGACTGCGCAGCGACCACACCAATCGACTCCCCAACTTCGACCATGCGCCCGGTCGCGAGGTTTTGGCCGTAGCAGAGCGTGCAAACGCCCCGCTCAGCCTCACACGTGAGCACCGATCGGATTTCAACCTCCTCGATCGAGGTTTCGGCAATGCGGTCAGAAATTTCCTCCGTAATCAGCTCGTTCGCCTCGACGATGAGCTCATCGGTGTGGGGATCGTACACGTCGTGCACCGAAACTCGCCCCTCAATGCGGTCGGAAAGCGGCGCGACAATTTCCTCATTGTCCTTCAGTGCCCCGACGCTAATCCCCCGGAGCGTACCACAGTCGTGCTCGGTGACCGTCACGCTCTGCGTCACGTCCACGAGGCGGCGGGTCAGGTAACCGGCATCGGCCGTCTTGAGTGCGGTGTCGGCTAGTCCCTTCCGCGAGCCGTGGGTACTAATGAAGTACTCCTGTACCGACAGTCCCTCCTTGAAGTTGGAGAGGATCGGGTTCTCCAGAATCTCACCGCCGCCCTCACCGACACTCTTCTGCGGCTTGGCCATAAGGCCTCTCATCCCGCCGAGCTGGCGAATCTGCTCCTTCGATCCTCGGGCCCCGGAGTCGGCCATCGTAAAGATCGGATTGAATCCTTCCTTGTCCTCCTTCAGTGCGTTGAAGAGGACCTGCGACACCCGGTTGTTCGTCTTCGTCCAGACGTCGATGACCTGGTTGTAGCGCTCGTTGTCAGTGATGAAGCCCATCGAGTAGTTCTGCTGGGCCTGCTCCACCTTTTCGTTGGCCTCTTCGACGAGCTTCTCCTTCTCTTCCGGAATGATGATATCGGAAAGAGAGAACGTCATGCCCGAGGTCGTGGAGCGTCGGAAGCCCATGTCCTTGATGTCATCCAGGAAGCGGGCCGTTTCCTTATAGCCCGTATGCTTCAGCACGTCCGCAATGACGGTCCGGATGTTCTTCGTGCTGAGCACCTCATTGACGTAGTCGAGGCTATCCGGCAGCGTCTCGTTGAAGATGACACGGCCGACGGTCGTGTTCAACATCTCGCCGGAGCCGTCCGGATCGCGCAGCTTGATCTTCGCGTGGAGCGCCAGACGATCCTGGTCGAAGGCCTGCCGCACCTCGTCGACATTCGCGAAGCGCATGCCTTCGCCCTTCTGGTTGGCCTTCGCCTTCGTGATGTAGTAGAGACCGAGCACCATGTCCTGACTCGGCACCGCCAGCGGCCCCCCGTCGGCAGGACTACGCACGTTGTGGCTCGACAGCATGAGCACCATGCTCTCCAGGCACGCCTCGTGCGAGAGCGGAACGTGTAGGGCCATCTGGTCCCCGTCGAAGTCGGCGTTGTAGGCCGGACACACGAGCGGGTGAATCTCGATCGCTTTGTTCTCCGTGAGGACCGGCTGGAAGGCCTGAATGCCGAGTCGGTGAAGCGTGGGGGCTCGGTTGAGCAAGACCGGCCTACCCTGTATGACCTTCTCTAAGATGTCCCAGACATCCTTCGATTTCTTGTCGACATACTTCTTCGCACTCTTCACCGTCTTGACGATCCCGCGCTCAATGAGCCTGCGGATGATGAACGGTTTGAAGAGCTCGACGGCCATCTCCTTCGGCAGGCCGCACTGGTGCAGCTCCAGGTGCGGACCGGACACAATCACCGAGCGGCCGGAGTAGTCGACGCGCTTTCCGAGCAGGTTCTGACGGAAGCGGCCCTGCTTGCCTTTCAGCATGTCGCTGAGGCTCTTCAGGGGCCGGTTCGACGAGCCGCGCACCGAGTTGGACTTGCGGCTATTGTCGAAGAGCGAGTCGACCGCCTCCTGCAGCATTCGCTTCTCGTTGCGGAGAATGACCTCCGGCGCCTTAATGTCGATGAGGCGCTTCAGCCGATTATTGCGGATAATGACCCGCCGGTAAAGGTCATTCAGATCGCTGGTCGCAAATCGTCCCCCATCCAGCGGCACGAGCGGTCGCAGCTCCGGCGGAATCACCGGAATGACACGCATCACCATCCACGACGGCTTGTTCGTGCCGTCCTTGTTGGCCTCGCGGAAGGCTTCCACGACGTTGAGCCGCTTCAGGGCCTTCGCCTTGCGCTGCTGGCTGGTCTCCGTCTTCACCTGATAGCGGAGCTCCTGCGCAATCTTCTCAAGTTCGAGACGCTCCAGCATCGTCTCAATCGCCTCTCCCCCGATCATAGCGATAAACTTATCGGGATCCTCGTCATCGAGGCGATTGTTATCCTCCCGGATTTGATAGAGGATGTCGAAGTACTCCTCCTCCGACAGCAATTGATTCTTTTCCACGCCCAGCCGCTCGGCCGACCCCGGCTGGATGACGATGTAGTTCTCGTAGTAGATCACCTTCTCCAGGTCCTTCGACTTCAGGCCCAGGAGATGGCCGATCTTGTTCGGGAGCGTTTTGAAGTACCAGATGTGCACCACCGGTACGCTGAGGGTGATGTGCCCCATGCGCTCGCGTCGAACGGCCTTACGGGTCACCTCCACGCCACAGCGGTCACAGATAATGCCCTTGTACCGGATGCGCTTGTACTTTCCGCAGTGGCACTCGTAGTCCTTCACCGGACCGAAAATTTTCTCGCAGAAGAGCCCGCCCATCTCCGGCTTGAACGACCGGTAGTTGATGGTCTCAGGCTTCATGACCTCGCCGTAGGACCGCTCCAGAATGTCCTCCGGAGAGGCGAGGCTGATGGTGATGTTGTCGAAATTCTTTTCGATCTCCTTCGAGTTTCCGTACGGCATATAAAGGTATAGATCTTGGATTTTGGAGCAGAGGCGGACTGCGGGCGGCGGGGGCGGATCGAACGCCCGCAATCGGAAACCCAAAAGTTTAGTCGAGCGTCACCTCGAGGCCCAAGCCTTGAAGCTCGCGCACCAGAACGTTGAAGCTCTCGGGCACGCCCGGGGAGGGCAGGTTCTTCCCCTTCACGATCGACTCGTAGGCCTCGGACCGGCCCTGTACGTCGTCGGACTTGTAGGTGAGCATCTCCTGTAGTGTACTGGAGGCACCGTAGGCGTAGAGGGCCCACACCTCCATCTCGCCGAGGCGCTGGCCGCCAAACTGGGCCTTTCCACCGAGCGGCTGCTGCGTAATGAGGCTGTACGGCCCGATCGAGCGGGCGTGCATCTTGTCCTCGACCAGGTGCTCCAGCTTCATCATGTAAATCTGGCCCACCGTGGTCTTCTCGTCGAACGGCTCACCGGTACGTCCGTCATAAAGCTGGGCCTTGCCGTCACGCGGCAGGCCGGCCTCTTCTAGCTCGTCCCCCACGTCCTCGAGCGAAGCACCATCGAAAATCGGGGTGGCATACTTGATGCCGAGCTTGTCGCCGGCCCAGCCGAGCAGCGTCTCGTAAATCTGCCCGAGGTTCATCCGCGAGGGCACGCCCAGCGGATTGAGGACGAGATCAACCGGAGTACCGTCCTCCAAGAACGGCATATCTTCAACCGGCGCAATTTTGGCAATCACGCCCTTGTTGCCGTGGCGTCCGGCCATCTTGTCGCCCACCTCAATCTTCTTCTTCCGGGCCACGTAGACCTTCGCCATCTGGACGATGCCGGCAGGCAGTTCGTCGCCCATCTCGACCTGATGCTTCTCGCGCTTGGTCTTGCCCTCAACTTCGCGGCGACGGGACGTGTAGTTCCGCAGAAGCGTCTGAATCTTGTCGTTTAGCTCCTCGTCGTCGGTAAAGGCGGCCCGAACGCTGAGGTCGGACGGATCGACATCCTCAAAGGCATCTCGTTCAAATTCGGCCCCTTCGGAGAGGATCACGTTTCCGTCGCGATCTTCGATGCCCGCAGACGTTTCTCCCTCTACGAGAGTGAAGAATTTGTCCCACAGCCGCTCATTGAGGTCGTTGATCTTGCGTTCGTGCTGGTCCTCAATGTTCTCAAGGCGCTTCTCCTCCATCTTCTTGGAGGCGGGATCCAACTCGCGCCGACTGAAGAGCTTCGTGTCGATCACGACACCGCCCTCCATGCCCGGCTTGGCCTTCAACGAGGCATCCTTTACGTCTCCGGCCTTGTCGCCAAAGATGGCGCGAAGGAGCTTTTCTTCCGGCGTCGGGTCGGTCTCGCCCTTCGGCGTAATCTTGCCGACGATGATGTCGCCGGGCGTCACTTCGGCCCCCACGCGAATAATGCCACGCTCGTCGAGGTCCTTTGTCGCTTCCTCGCTAACGTTCGGAATCTCGCGGGTCAACTCCTCCTCCCCGCGCTTCGTGTCGCGCACCTCGTGCTCGAACTCCTCGATGTGAACGGAGGTGTATACGTCGTCGGCTACGAGGCGCTCGCTAATGACAATGGCGTCCTCGTAGTTGTAGCCGTGCCACGGCATGAACGCGCAGAGCACGTTCTTCCCGAGGGCCAACTCGCCCTTCTCCGTAGCGAACCCGTCGGTGAGCACCTCGCCTTCCTCCACCCGGTCGCCCTTCTGGACGATCGGCTTCTGGTTCATGCAGGTGCCCTGGTTGCTACGGTGAAACTTAGTGAGCTCGTACTCGCGGACCGGCTCGCCGAAGGTGAGGTCGGTGTCGTCCTGCTCTTCGTCGTAGCGAACCACAATCTTCTCGGCGTCGACGTATTCGATTTCGCCGTCGCCTTCGGCAACGATGCAGGCGCGAGAGTCCTTGGCGGCCCGGCCTTCGAGACCCGTCCCGACAATCGGAGAGTCTCCTCGAAGCAGCGGAACGCCCTGCCGCTGCATGTTGGATCCCATGAGGGCGCGGTTCGCGTCGTTGTGCGAGAGGAACGGAACGAGGCTGGCCGCAGGCGAGACAATCTGATTCGGCGCCACGTCCATGTAGTCCACCTCCTCCGGCGTCACAACCGGGAAGTCCCCCTGATACCGGCAGCGGACCTCGTCACGGACAAAATTGCCGTCATCGTCGATCGGCGCGTTGGCCTGAGCAATTACGGCCCGGTCCTCCTCGTCCGCCGTCAGGTACTCCACCGCGTCGGTGACCTTTCCATCCTCTACGACGCGATATGGGGTTTCGAGGAAGCCGAAGTCATTGATCGTAGCATGGACGCAGAGCGAAAGCATCAGCCCAATGTTCGGGCCCTCCGGCGTCTCAATCGGACAGAGACGACCGTAGTGCGTGTAGTGCACGTCTCGAACCTCGAACCCGGCGCGCTCTCGGGTCAAGCCGCCCGGCCCGAGCGCCGACATCCGGCGCTTGTGGGTCAGTTCCGCCAGCGGATTCGTCTGATCCATGAACTGGCTGAGCTGGTTCGTCCCGAAGAACGTGTTGATCACGCTCTCAATGGTCCGGGCATTCACCAGGTCCTTCGGCGTAAACTTGTCGGCGTCCCGCAGATTCATCCGCTCCTTAATGGTGCGGGCCATGCGAGCCAAGCCAAGCGAGAACTGCGACCCCAGCTGCTCACCAATCGACTTGACGCGGCGATTGCTAAGGTGGTCGATGTCGTCGGCCGAGCTCTCACCGTTCTGGAGCTTTACCAACTCCCGCACGATGCCCACCACGTCCTCTTTCGTGAGCACCTGCGTGTCCTCATCGACGTCAATCCCAAGCCGCTCGTTCGTGCGGTGCCGCCCCACGTCGCCCAGGTCGTAGCGCTTCTCATTAAAGAAGAGGCGATCGAGGGCCTGCTGGGCAGAATCGATGTCCGGCGCCTCACTCCCCCGAAGCTTCTGGTAGAGATGATTCAGCGCTTCATCTTTCGAATGCGTCGGGTCCTTCTTCAGCGTCTCGACGAGCGTACTCTTGTCGAGCTCCTCGTCATCGATGTCTTCGCGGACCAGATACACCCGCGTAATGTCGTGCTCGTCGAGAACCTCCCAGTCTTCTTCTTCCAGCTCGTGCTCGGCGGGCAGCAGCACCTCCCGCTCCATCTCCTCATCGACGACCTCGCCGGTGTCCTCATCGACAATCTCAATCGTCTTATCGATGGTGACGCTCGTTGCGAGCTCGCGCCCGAGATGCTCTTCAAAGTCGTCTTCGCTCTCGACGTCCACCGCATCGGCAAATCCGAACATGCGGATGATTTCTTCGTCGCTGGAATACCCCAGCGCGCGAAGAAGCGTCGTGACCGGCACCTTCTTCTTCCGGTCTACGTAGGACCACAACACGTCGCGCACGTCCGTGGAGAATTCCATCCAGGACCCGCGGAAGGGAATGACGCGAGCGCTATAGAGCTCCGTCCCGTTGTCGTGGATTTCCTTCCCAAAGAAGACGCCGGGACTTCGGTGAAGCTGCGAGACGATCACGCGCTCGGCCCCGTTGACAATGAAGGTCCCCCGATCCGACATGAACGGGAGCGTCCCGAGGTACACTTCCTGCTCGATGGCCTCGATGGCCTCTTCGTCTCCATCCTCTTCCTTGCTCGTGAGACGGAGGGTGGCCTTCAGGGGCACCGTGTAGGTAAGCCCCTGATCCATGCATTCCTGCACGGTATGCTTCGGCGTGTCGAGCTCGTAGCTCACAAATTCGAGCGTGTACCGCTCCCGACTGTCTTTAATCGGGAAGTGATCGTTAAAGACTTCTTGGAGCCCGACGTTTTCACGATCCTCGGGCGGGACGTCGTCCTGGACGAAATCGTGGAACGTCTTGATCTGTACGTCCAGAAAGTCCGGATAGTCCTTGACGGACGGGATGTCGGCGAAGCTCTTGCGCGGCTTCGCGTCTTCGAGATGTCCGCTAGTTGAAATATTCCCGTTAAGAAGGGTCGGCATAGGCTACAGGAGTTCGCTCGCGGAGTGTGGTACAATCGCAGAGGGAGGGCTTCCTACAACGGCATGAACCCTGCCGCAGTACAGAGGAAAGCCCGAAACAACTCAGAGGCGGGTGGGTCGTCGTGGGCGACGGTCAATGCACAGAGCCCGAAAAAGCGGGACGAGTTCCCTCCCAATCAGGAAGTTGAGGCGAGGAGCCGTTCACGGCACCAATAGCAGATTTGGGAGGAGTCGTCATAGGTAAGGAAGCGTTCACGTTTGACGTCGACGACTACGAATCGAAAGCCCGCAGCCGTAGACTGGAAGAACACGGCCCACCTGCGAAGGTCAGGGCCGGTACGATCGTCAGATTCACTCGCAGTGCCCCAGTACCCCAGATCCATGCGCAGACACTCTCGCGGGGGGCAATACCCATGTTCTGAGAAAAAAGCTCAGATGCATTCGCGAGGATCAGCGAAGACCCGGATGCTGAGAAAACAAACAGGCGACCACCATTCGGACGCCGGGACTGAAGTAGTGTCGCCACGCCCCCTGAGTCAAACAGGTGTTCGCAGGCTGAAGTGCGGACGCGGTACGCCGCGACAACCTACAGGTACACGTGGTCTACGACCCCAGTCTGGGCTTGTTTCAGAACCGCCCCGCAAATTTCGTGCATCTCCGTCCACACGCCAAAGGCCAACCCCCTGGCGAGAGTCGGCCTGTCGGCGTAGAGGAATGTGTCAGGACGGGGCCGACCGTCAAACGTCGGACCCGACTCTGTCTACTGAAGTTCAATCTCGGCTCCAGCTTCCTCGAGCTGGGCCTTCATCTCTTCGGCCTCATCCTTTGAAAGGCCCTCCTTCACCGGATTCGGCGCCTCGTCGACGAGCGACTTGGCTTCCTTCAGGCCGAGCCCAGTGATGGAGCGGACCTCCTTGATGACCTGAATCTTGTTGCCCCCAATGCCGGTGAGGACCACGTCGAAGGCGGTCTGCTCCTCCTCTTCGCCGCCCCCCTCGCCCCCGGCGCCATCCCCGGCAGCAACGGCCACACCGGCAGAGGCCGGCTTGATGTCGTATTCTTCTTCGAGGTGATTTGCCAGCTCGTTGGCTTCCTTGATGGTAAGCCCAACGAGTTGTTCAGCAAGTTCTTCAATGTCAGCCATAAGAATGTAATCGGTCTGTGTGCCAGCGGCGGTCTCGGCCCCGACACTCTTCAGGGCTGCGCCGCAGATTAAGGTGAATGAGTGTCGTTGTTCGATGCCGAACCCCTCCGGAATGGAAATGGCTCGGCGAGTCTACTATTCGTCTTCCTCCTCGCGCTCGGACAGGCTCTTGAGAATCCCGGCAAGATTCTGCCCAGTGCTCGTAAGGCCGCCGACAACTTTCTGGGCCGGCGACAGCAGAAGACTCACAATTTCCCCAATGAGCTCTTCGCGGGACTTCAGGTCGGCCAGCGTGTCGAGCGCCTCCGGCCCCTCGTACAGCTCTCCTTCAATCCAGGCCACCTTGAGCTCCGGCCGCTCCAGCTCTTCCTCTTCCACAAAGTCCTGGATCACGCGGGCCGGCTTGGCCGGATCTTCGCTGTACGCCACCGCAGTGGGACCATGGAAGAATTCTTCAAGCGCATCCATGCCCTCCAAACGATCGAGGGCAATCTGAGCCAGCGTGTTCTTCGTAACCTGGTAGTGAACCCCAGCCTCACGGAAGCGACCCCGAAGGTCGTTGGACTGAGCCACCGTGAGTCCGGCGAAATTCGTCAGGTAAATGATGGGATACTCATCGAGCTTCTGCCCGATGTCGTCAATGATTTCGGCTTTCTCGGCTCTAGTCTTCGACATGGTATCAGCAAGTCAAATCGGTTCAAGAAGTCGCGGAGGGGCTGGGCACTACCGGGCTTCCGTCAGCACGGAGCTTCGGTCCACACGAATGGGCGGCCCCATCGTCGCGGACATCGTCACGGAGCGAAGGTACAGCCCCTTCGAGGACGGCGGTCGGAGCCGCACGACCTCCGTGAGGAAAGCTTTTGCGTTCTCGTACAGCTCTTGAGCCGAGAACGAGGCCTTTCCAATCGGCGTGTGGAGGTTCCCGCTCTGGTCGACCCGGAACTCAATCTTCCCGGACTTGACCTCGTCGATCGTCTGAGCGAGATCCATCGTCACGGTTCCGCTCTTCGGATTCGGCATGAGGCCGCGGGGACCGAGGATGCGGCCCAGCTGGCCCACCTGCCCCATCACGTCCGGCGTCGCGATGACGACGTCAAAATCCAGCCAGTTCTCATCCTGGATGCGTTCGATGTGCTCTTCGAGGCCCACATAGTCAGCGCCGGCCTCTTCCGCCTCCGACTGCTTCCCCTCACTAGCGAGGACGAGCACCGTCACGTCTCGGCCGGTGCCGTGCGGAAGCGTAATCGAGCCCCGAACCATCTGGTCGGCGTGGCGGGGATCGACCCCGAGCCGGAGATCCAAGTCCACGGACTCGTCGAAGTTCGCGGTCGCGGTCTGCAAGGTGAGCTCTGCGGCCTGCATCAGGCTCACCGGCTCATCCTGCTCATCCACGACCTCTTTTGCCGTTCGATACCGTTTTCCTTCAGCGTTTGCCATAGTTGAGTGCGGTTATGCGGTGCAAACGTTCGGTCCCCGCCGGTGCACTCCGGTGGGGCGAACTTCCGCGTGAAAAGATCATCGTCGACGAAAAAGGGGATCGCCAAAAAAGACGCTACTCCGGCTTCCCCTCTACTTCGATGCCCATCGAGCGGGCCGTGCCGGCGACCATGCGGGCGCCCTGCTCGGCGGTGTGAGCATTGAGGTCTGCCATCTTCCGCTCGGCAATCTCAATGCAATCCTGCCAGGACACCGTGCCGGCATGCTCGCGAAGCGGATCTCCTGCCGCCGTTTCGATTCCCGCTCGCTGCTTGAGAAGAATTGAGGCCGGCGGGCTCTTGACCTTAAAGTCAAACGAGCGGTCGGCATAAACCGTAATTTCGACCGGCAGCAGGGTCCCCATCTGGTCTTCTGTTTCGGCGTTGAATGCCTTACAGAATTCCATGATGTTGACGCCATGCTGTCCCAGCGCGGGCCCGATGGGCGGCGCCGGATTGGCCTGCCCGCCCTTAATTTGCAGTTTGATGTTCGCTTCTACAGGTGCAGCCATGTGCTCAAGGGGCGGTTCTAGCGTCGACCAACCAACGTTGGACGACTCCCGCCGGTTTGTTCAACAATTTGTGAGGGTGTGGCCTCTCTAGCCACAAGGTTACTCTTCGTGCTCAACCTGAAGGTAATCGAGTTCCACGGGCGTCTTCCGCCCGAAGATGGACACCATCACCTTCACCTTCATCTTCTCCGGGTATACCTCTTCGACGAACCCATTGAAGCTATCGAAGGGACCGTCCACCACCTTTACTGGATCGCCCGCCTTAAAGGGAATCTCGGGCTTCTCGCCTCGCTCTTCGGCCCGGTCCATTTTGCCGAGGATCCGCTGGACCTCCTCCTTGCGCAGCGGCGTCGGGTCGTCGCCGGTTCCGGTGGTCAGGAACCCAATGACCGACGGCAGATCCTCCGCCATCTCCTTGAAGCTGTGTGTCAGTTCACAGTTGAGCAAGATGTACCCCGGGAAAAAGGTCTTCTCTTTCGTCTTCTTCTCGCCCCCCTTCATCTCGAAGACCGTCTCGGTCGGAATGAGGATCTCGTTCACCTGATCCTCCAACCCCATCCGCTCGATTTCACTTTCGAGGTACCGACGCACTTTCTTCTCGTGGTTCGAGAAGGTCCGAAGGACGTACCACGTGTCGTCGCTTTCCTCAGGCATGGCGAATGGGATCGATCTATGCGATAGTAGGAGTCACACGAGTCGCAACGGTTCTCGGCAATCTACTGCTGGTAGATAAATTCAAGAACGGTGCTAATCGCTTGATCCGTCAGAAATATGAACCCCGAAATCAGAAAGGTCGCAACAATCGTAATGAGGGTGCTGCTAATCAGTTCATCGCGGCTCGGCCAGTTCACTTTTTCCATCTCCGAAGCCACATTTTGGAGATACTCCCAAATCCACATAATGCCAGACGGGTCAGTATGAAAACCTAGCGGTGATCTGCCGGCCATCAATGTCGGGGACGCGAACTTGGGGACCTCCCCGAGTTCGCCGATCGCTGCGAGCGACCGCGGACCGCATTCCGGCAGGGGCGATGCTGGCACGGACGGGAGGACTCGAACCCCCAACCGGCGGATTTGGAGTCCGCTGCTCTGCCAAATTGAGCTACGCCCGTAAAACAAAATGCGCTGGGAGAGCCCGCAGAAGCCGACATACGTCGCCGGCACTGGAGACTCTCCACACAATCCGACTCGGCTGTATTGCGTGCAGCGTCCCAGGTTCCGGCGACAACGCTACACTCAACCTCTTGAGTCGAGTCTCGTCTCAACTTCACCGGATCCCACACGCCCAGAAACTGGGCAAAGGATTCCGGAAAAAGTAGTTACGGAGTGGCGGAGGGGGAGATTCAGCACTGGTCCCGAGGATCAACGAACATTCCGCAAAATAGCGCCGACCGGACGATCGGTTCCCTGCCCGTTGGACCTGCGGTCGTGTGACTGTTCAATGAACACCGCTACGTTCGACATCGAACCTTCTGGATCGGTCTGGGTTTTCTACAACTGGCACATAATCTGCATATTGGTATTTTACTGACGTTTCCTTCTGAACAGTCTCACCTCTTTGTGAGTGATTCGTTCACCAACGACCCGGGCTCCGGCACCCTCTACGATCCATCGCCTGAGGAGAGCGGCTCCTCCGCGTCGGGTGACGACCGCGTATCACTCCGACTGTCCATGCCGGAGGAGCGGGCGGAACGGCTCCGGGCCGTCGCCCAGCAGATCGGGCTCTCCCCTTCTACGGTAGCAAAGCGCGCCATCGAAATGGTGTGCGACGAGGTGGTCACGATTCAAAAGGACTCGCGCTCCCCGTCCGTCCTGGTCGAGCAGTACCAGGCCCGGCTCGACCTCCTTCATTCCGTGAAACAGCCCCAATCGGACGAGTCGGACGCAGGTTCACAGTCCGTTCCGGACACGGCGGACGTGGAAGTCCCCGGTTCGCCCTCCCCGGCGGAAGAGGATTAGTCCGTTAAGCCGACGTGCTCGTCGGAACGTCGGAAACGGCACTTTCGGGGTCGAGATGGAAAAAGTGATTCGTAGGGCCTCGCCCCTGCCCCAGCGGAAGGGCGTGCCGGATGGCCCCGGTCACGTACCGCTTGGCCCGATCGACGGCGGCGTGAAGATCGTGCCCCTTGGCCAGGTTGGCCGCAATTGCCGACGCGTAGGTACAACCTGTGCCGTGCGTGTGCTTGGTGTCGATCCGGGGAGCAGTGAAGGTATGAACGTCCGTGCCGTCCACCAACACGTCGATCGCCTCGTCTTCGTCGGAGAGGTGCCCTCCTTTTGCCAGTACGGCGTCCGGGCCTCTTTCGTACAATGCCTCCGCGGCGCGGCGTAGATCGGTGGGGGTGTCAATCTCGACGTCGGTGAGGTGAGCGGCCTCGTGCACGTTCGGCGTGATGAGGGTAGCCAACGGCAGCAACTCCTCCAACAGCGTGTCGATGGCCTCATCCTGCAGCAGTTTGAAGCCGCTCTTGGAGATCATGACGGGATCGACGACGAAGGGATGCAGGTCGTGCGCCTGGACGCGGTCGGCCACCGTCTCGATAATGGCCGGTGCGGACAGCATACCGGTCTTGGCTGCCGCCACGTCCAGATCGTCCGCCACCGCGTCAATCTGGGCAGCGACGAGCGACGGCGCAAGATCCTGTGCCTCCGCCACCGTCTCCGTATTCTGCGCAGTAACAGCTGCGAGGGCCGAGGCCGCAAAGACCCCGTTCGCCTCCATCGCCTTGATGTCGGCCTGAATGCCGGCCCCGCCTCCCGAGTCGCTTCCGGCAATGGTAAGAGCTACTGGTTTCGACATGGTGTGGAGTTGATGCTGTCGATTTTGTGTTGCGTCCGACGTGTGTTTCCGTTCTCTCCTTTCCTCTTCACGCGTGACGAGTGAGGCGTTAGCACACGGCTGGTCTCTCAATCACGCCTCTATGCTTCACGTTTCCCCCGCCAACAGACACGAGACAATCTCCCAACCTGCCCCCGTCCATCAGAGAAGGCGAATCGATCATGCAAGCTCTCCGAGGGCCCGCAGGTATGCTCGCGTAGCGGCCACGGGCACCTCTGCTTCCATAATCCCGGACAGGACGGCGACCCCTTCGGCTCCGGCCTCCCGACACGCCCGCACTCGTTCCGGGGTAATGCCGCCGAGCGCAAGCGTGGGCGTGGGGGCGGCGGTCCGGCAGAACGAGCGAAGGGCAGAGATGCCGGCCGGCGGCTGATCCGGCTTGCTGGAGGTGGCGTAGACCGGGCTGAAAAAGTAGTAGTCCACGTCCGGCGCACGGTCGCCTTCGACCCCAATTTCCTCGTGGGCCGAGTATCCCAGAAGTATGTCCTCTCCGAGTGTCTCTCGGGCCTCGGTGGCCGACGGCCCCCGCCACCCAAGATGAAGGCTTGCATCCAGCGCCTCCGCCACTCCAAGTCGGGTGTTCACCGTCACCGTCACGTCGCGCGCCAAGTCGCGGAGCCGGGCCGTCAGTTCCCGTGCTGCGGCCTCGAACTCATCCGGTCCGGCCTGATGATCGCGCAGATGGACCCACCGGACGCCGGCCTCCACAGCGGTGGCGGCCCGATCGGCCCGGGCATCGTCCGTAAAACCGTCAGCAATGAGGGCGAGGCGGGGATACGGAAGTTCGGCCATGCCGTCCAGGGTCGAGGTTTGGGGAATGGCGTCGCTTCCAAACGAGGGCGATCGACGCCGAAAAACACGGGAACACTAGGCGTCAACCTGAACCTGTCCGCTGGTCGGCGACGACGCTTGTGCGTACAGGCGACGCGGGATGCGACCGGCCCGGTGGGCCCGTCGTCCCGCCGCCACTGCCAGTCGCATGGCGTGGGCCATCTCCACGGGATGCTGAGCTTCCGCAATGGCTGTGTTCAGCAGAATGCCGTCGTATCCCAGCTCCATCGCCGTCGTGGCGTCGCTCGCCGTCCCAATGCCCGCATCCACGATGAGGGGGGTGTCCGGTACTTCCTCTCGGATAATGCGGAGGTTGTAGGGATTGACGATCCCCATCCCGCTTCCGATGGGGGACCCGAGGGGCATCACGGCAGCACAACCCATGTCGGCCAGCTTGCGACAGGTGATGGGGTCATCGTTGGCGTACGCAAGCACCGTAAAGCCGTCGTCGATGAGCGTTTTGGCAGCCTTCAGCAACTGCTCTACGTCCGGCATCAGGGTCTCGTCGTCCCCGATGACCTCAAGCTTGATGAGGTCGGTATCCAGGGCTTCTCTCGCTAACCGGGCCACCAGTACAGCCTCACGCGCCGTGTAGCATCCCGCCGTATTCGGCAGAACCTGGTACCCTCCCTTCTGGAGGAGGTCGAGGTGACTTTCGGGCGCCGGATCCTCAACGTTGACGCGGCGGATGGCAACGGTCACGAGCTCGGTGCCCGTCGCCTCCAACGCCTCCAACATTACCTGCGGATTCGGGTATCGGCTCGTCCCAACAATGAGGCGAGACGAAAAGGTGTACTCTCCAATCTCAAGCCTGTCGTCCGTTTCTGCCACTACTGAACCATTTGTGTGCACCTCATCAGCCATACCGATCCGTGTACGTATAAAGTAGGTATTACTGGATCCCGAGAAACCAAGCGCCGCCCGTATATCCGTCCTCGATTGGACCAAGTCTAAGCACTGCACTCACGCGGTCTCCCCGGAAGCATCGTCGGATCCCAACAGCACTCCCAATGACTCTTCTGCCCCCTAACTCGAACGGAACCCGCTAGCACCGGTCAGCCCCCCTGCTGGGCCTGAATGACCTCCACCGTATCCTCTTCGGACAACGTGACGTCGTCCCAGTCTTGTGTGCGAATCACACTTTCATTAATGGCAACGGCCACACCGGTCGCGTCTGCCGGGTCGATTTCGAGGTCCCGAAGTACCTCTGTGAGCGGATAGCCGTCGGGGACCGTGCGGTCCTCGCCGTTCACAGTCACCGGGATCTGGGCGTCGGTGGCAGGGCTCATGCCAGTGAGTGCGGAGATTGGGCGTCAGAAAAGCGCATAGGAGAAAACGGCTCCAGCCACGACGAGGTTTCCCCCGTGCGCACCAGATTCGCAATCTCTTCCGCTGTGACGGGCGTCAGCAAAATGCCGTGTCGGTAATGCCCGGTGGCCATGATGACTCCCGGAACTGACGTCTCGCCCAGAAGCGGAGCATGATCTCGGCTCGCCGGGCGAAGGCCGGCCCACGTGTCCTCGACGGGCAAGTCGTAGATGCCGGGGACTACCTCCCAGGCACCTTCCAGCAAGTCGTAGAGTCCCCCGGCCGTGACGGTCGTGTCGAAGCCCATCTCTTCACTCGTCGCCCCTACGACAATGCGTCCGTTGCTCTTCGGGGCAAGGTACGCATCCGGCCCCCGAATCACGTGCTGGAGATCGAAGGGAGGTTTCCGCTGCAGCTGAATCATCTGCCCCTTCACGGGCCGCACCGGCGGCTGCGCATCGGGCGTCAGCCCCCCCAGTTCGCGGGACCACACCCCAGACGCGACGACGATCCGCGACGCCTCCACGCGAGTGTCGTCTTCCGTCCGCACCGCAGGCGCATCCTCGTCCGGCAAGACCGCCTCGACGGGCGTATCCTCGTGAAGTGTGCCCCCCTCGGCCTCAAACGCTACCCGCAGTGCCCGTAGCAATTGCCGATTGTCCACTTGATGGTCGGTGGAAGAATAAATGGCCGCCGATAGGCGCGGGGCCACGAACGGCTCAATCTCCCGAGCGTCTTCACCGGTGAGCCACTCCACGTCGAGCCCCTGCTCCTGCTGAAACCCGTACAGACGCCGGAGGGCCTCCGCACTATCGCGATCGTCGGCCACGATGAGCGTTCCTTCATCCCGATAGTCTACGTCGATCCCACTAGCCCCCTCTACGCGACTCGCAAAGTCGGGCCAGCGACGCAAGCTCTCGCGATTTAGCCTGTAGAGCTCCAGTTCCTCAAATCCGATCTCCGCGTCGGGGGCGAGCATGCCGGCCGCCTGCCACGAGGTCCCGCGCCCGGCCGTCCCCCTCTCGAAGATCGTGACCGGCGTCCCCTCTCGCACCAATTCAAACCCAATCGAGAGGCCAATCGTCCCGCCTCCTACAATGACGACATCGTTCATAACAGACCCTCTACCTGATCCTTGGCACTACGCAGACCGACGGGGACGCCTTCAGGCGATCCCCAGCTTGGACGCCACGTCCATCACGCGGGGCAACGACTCCTGCCAAAACCACTCGGCCTCTACCCAGAGCCCATCTAGCACCACCGAGTCGGCGCGTCCCTCCCGCCCCAAAAAGATGCCCCGATACCGCCCGTCTTCGAGATGATACACCTCCAATTGCTCACGAATCGGATCAACGATCCAGTATTCTTGAACGCCCCCCTCTTCGTACCCTGAAAATTTCTCGCCCCGATCTCGCGCCGCGCTTTCAGTGGAGACGATCTCTACAACGAGATCCGCCGGGCCCTTCAGATAGGACTCCTGAATGCGGTCTCGGTGCTCCTCTCGCACGACGAGAAGATCCGGTTCTCGCCCTCGGTCCAGCTTCATCTGGAAGGGAACAGGACGAACGACCGCTGGGTCCTTGCTTCCCTCAACGAAAAGACTGAGCAAAGAGGTCAGGAAGCGAGAAATGTCCTGATGTCGGTCTGATGCTGGAGACATGAGGTGTATTTCTCCATCAATCCATTCTGCGCGTACGTCCTCGTCGGCCCACTCCAGAAATTCCTCGTAGGACACGGGCGACTCCGGCGGCGCATCGCAGGTCGGGTCGGGAACTTTGGCCTCGGCCATCACAGTCAGCATTATGATGAAATAGAATGGTCGGGCGTTAACGGGCCAGGGCCCGATGGTGTCCCGAACGGATTCGCTCGCTGCGCGTGTGGATCGTCCAAATTGACTCGATTGAACTGAGGATCTCTCGATGTCACACGACGCAGACGTGATTGTTGCCGGGGCTGGACTTGCGGGTGCGTGTGCCGCCTTCGTGCTCAGTGCTCACCACAACGTGCACGTGCTGGAGGCTGCGCAGCCCGCGTCCGGGGCGTCCGGTGCCGCAGCCGGACTCGTAAATCCATTCATGGGACGGCGCGCCCGCCCGGTCTGGCAGCTGCACGAGGCGCTGGACGCGCTTTCCGAGCTTCTGGATGAGGCAGGCGCTCCAGAGCTCTTTCCTCCACAGGGCGTGCTCCGCCCGGTCATCGAAGACGACCAGGAATCCCCGTTTCGGGAAGCAGCCGCGGAGCATCCGGACCTGGCGAGCTGGCTTTCCCCGCACGAGGTCCGGGCGCGGTATCCGGACGTGCACACCTCCGTCGGCGGATTCTTCGTCCCCCGCGGCGGGGCCATCGACGTGCCGGCGATGGTGCGAACCCTGCTCGCGGCAGCAGCCGACCGGGGCGCAACCATCGAGACGGAAGCCCCCGTCGTGTATTGGCACGAGACGCCGTCGGACGCAATTGTCGAAGTGGGACGGGGACGCCGGACCGAAGAGCTCCGCGCCGATCGGGTCCTGCTGGCGCTCGGCCAAGGATACGGACGGTTTCCCGAACTGCGGCGGCTGGGCCTGACGGGCGTCAAGGGACAAACCGTCCGCGTGCGACGCCCCGACTCCCTGACGGGTCCGCTCGTTCCTCTCTCCGGGCGCGGCTACGTGGTCCCCGACGGGGACGATGCCCTCGTGCTCGGCAGCAACTACGACAACAACTTTGACGACCTCACGCCCGACCCGCAGGCCACCAGTTACATCCGAGAAAAGACGGCCCGGATGATCCCGGATGTCGATGAAACGAAAATCATTGACGAGCAGGCAGGTGTACGGGTGAAGCACAAACACAGCAATCTTCCCCTCCTCGGTCCGATGCCTCGACGAGAGCGGATCTGGACGTTTACGGCCCTGGGCTCGAAAGGTCTCCTCACGGCCCCACTCTTCGCCCGAGAGCTGCAGGAGTACCTGAACGCCCCTTCAAAAATTCCCGGTGCCGTCCAGCCCTCCAAAGAATAACGCTCAACGCAAAACGCTCAACGCCGTGTCTTATCCTTCCGCCAAAGCCCTCCTCCTCCGCGCCTTCCAGCACGTTGAAGAGTGGGAAGCCTCCTGGGGCTCCTTTGAACATCACTCCTCCCTCGGCGTCGATCCCGACCGCCTCTACGCCGCAATGGACGAGTACCTGGAGCGCCTGGAGGGCAACTATCCATTCCATCATCCGCGCTACGCCGGGCAGATGCTGAAGCCCCCGCATCCGGTGGCCCTCGCCGCATACACCGCTGCTCAGCGCATCAATCCCAACAACCACGCCCTTGACGGCGGACCGCCCACCAGTCAGATGGAGCAGGAGGTCGTGGCCGATCTGGCGGACATGCTGGGGCTGCCGGACGAGACCCTCGGCCACCTGACCGGCGGCGGGACGGTCGCCAATCTCGAAGCGCTCTGGGTGGCCCGCGAACTGCATCCCGAGCAATCGATCGCCGTGAGTGAAGACGCCCACTACACCCACGGGCGGATGAGCGAGGTGCTGGAGCTGGAGGCGGTCGCAATTCCTACCGATGCCCGCGGGCGCATCACCCTCGACGCCCTCGAATCAGTGCTGGAGAATCACGAGATCGGCACGGTCGTCCTCACAGCGGGCACGACCGGCCTCGGCAGCGTCGACCCGATCGACGAGGCCCAATCGCTCTGTGAGGCCCACGACACCCGCGTCCACGTCGATGCGGCGTACGGCGGCTTTTTTCGCCTGATGGCCCACGAAGAGACGCCCACGTTCGACGAATTCCCGGCGGCTCACTTTCGGGCGATTTCCGAGTGCGACTCGGTGGCTATCGACCCACACAAGCACGGGCTGCAACCCTACGGCTGCGGGTGCATCCTCTTCCGAGACCCCACGGTGGGCCGCTTCTACCAGCACGACTCGCCCTACACCTACTTTACGTCCGACGAGCTTCACCTTGGCGAAATCAGCCTAGAGTGTTCGCGGGCTGGGGCCGCGGCGGGGGCGCTTTGGTGCACCCTAAAAGCCCTTCCCCTCAAACCGAACGACGGGGTCGGGGCCATCCTCTCCGCCTGCCTGCGCGCCGCCCGCACCTGGGCCGATCAGATCAACACCTCCGATGCTCTAACCCTTCTTGCTCCGCCTGAAACGGACATTGTCGGATACTTTCCGGCCCCGGATGCTCCCACTCTCTCCGCCGTGGATGCGGCCAGTCAGGACCTCTTCCACTCGGCCATGAACGCGGCGGAGGACCCCGTCTTTGTAAGTCTCTACCGGCTTCCGGCCGAAACGCTCACCACGCTGCACCCGTCCCTTGAGGCCGACCAGGACGAGGCCGCCGTACTGCGAAGCGTGCTCATGAAACCGGAGGACGAAACGTATGCCAATACCTTGGTCGAGCGGCTGGACGCGCTGACACGTGCGAACGGAACCGTTTCTTCGAACTGATCGCTAGTAGGCTTGCACAACGGAAACGCGAGAAATCGCAGACATCGTGACGCTGTTTCCGTCTGTATCTCCTGCGCGGAATATGTTCGGGATCGACCGCTGCTTGCAAACGCTGACGATTGTGGCGTCGGGTGACCAACGCTCGAAACTGCCAGAGTCGTTGTGCAAGGTCACTAGACCACGAACGGCCCCGCCACAAACAGTCCGTACGCGAGCAGCAGAAGCACACCGCCCCAGCGTGTGATACGGCCTCGCGCCATAAGACCAGCGATCA
>JAHENZ010000081.1 GCA_018609755.1 Salinivenus sp.
AATCCCGAATGCGGCGAATCAGTGGCTTCGAAGACCTACCAGAGCTGAAAAACGCGCTGAAAGAGACGACTTCTGACGAAGACTGACACTGAGGGGACGAACCCCTTCTCTCCTCGTTTCAACTAGACTTGCATACTTGCCCCAAAGAGCCCAGACATCATCAAATAATTCCTTCGGCGACTTACTCTCTTCTTCCGAGCGTACAATCTCCTGGAATAGCTCATTCCGGAGCGTATCTTTATCACCTTCCAACTCTATATACACGTGTCGGAGGAGCGCACGCTTAATGTCGCTTCCTGCGAATCTCCATGCATTGAAGGTGATCGGATAAATTTTGTCGCTCCGTTCCTTTCCGCTGGAATCCGTCTCCACATCGTCTTCCAGACCGGTTAGATACAGCTTTTTGATCGTGCTCTTGCGTTCCCCATTCCCCAAGTAATCCGATACTGTAAGGCGGGTCGTGCTCCGCCTCAATGAGGCTTCTCAAAGCCTCTGCATAGTGCCGGTGTCCAAACCTATCCTCCGAAGGGTCCTCTACCTCCCGATCCAAGAGGGAGGGCATCTGATTCAAAGAGGTGTTCATTTATCAGAAGTGGGAGTCTATGAAGCTAGCGCCAATTAACATTTTACGCATCGTCCCTTGAATGTTTTACTCTCGCAGAGAACCTCGTAACGAAAGGCCCTCGGAGTGAGCAGGATATATCTGCATCGCTGTGCCGTATTCCCTCTGTAATTTCTGTTCCAAAGTAGATAACGTCATGAGCGAAATTACGGTCGACATCCTCGACGATACCCTGGAGGCCCTGAAGGGATTCCCCGAAGCAGCGGGCAATACTCCTCGGATGGCTGCGGCCGCTCGGCTTGTCGGCGTATCGCGGTCCGTCTTTCGAATCCGCCTGGGCGATTGCCCAATCCGCACGATGGATCGGTAGCATGGATATCTTCAATCTCGACGAAGAGGGGCTAGACGAAGAGACCCGCCTTGTTTGAGCACATCGACTCTGTTGCTGCTCCCTCCCAGTCGGACGGTCTGATTTTCTTCCCGGTGAAGCCGTTTCTACTATAGCTCTTTTCTCGTCCCTCCTCTGCCGATGTCATGGAAAATTGCGAGCTCTGCATCCGCCGTCTTGATGAGCAGCGGTCCAATGACGACCTTGCCGACCGGACTCCGGCCGAGTGTGTGCAGATGGTCTGGCCGCTCACCCAACAGGCCTGGGCCTTCAAGCAGGCTGCCGCGTCAACCGAGGAGGACCATGCTCAATCCCGATTACAGAGAGATGTTGTCCGCCTTCGCCGACGCGAAGGTTGACTACCTGGTCATCGGGGCCTACGCGATGGCCGCCCACGGACATCCTCGTGCGACGGGAGACATTGACCTTTGGGTGGGAACTGCTCCCCCGAATGCAGAGCGGGTGCTGGACGCGTTGTCTGTGTTCGGTGCTCCTCTCACCGAGGTCGATCGGGAGGATTTTCGGACGCCGGATACCGTCTTTTAAATCGGTGTGTCACCGCGCCGCATCGACATCCTGACGACGATCGAAGGGGGGGATTTCGAAGAAGCCTGGCCGCAGCGGATCGAAATTGAAATCGGAGGGCTGACCGTTCCCGTCATTGGACGAAAACACTTGATCAAGAATAAGCGAGCGCTCGGACGCTCGCAGGATCTGGCCGACATTGAGCACCTGCTCGACGAGTGATTAGTTCGTCGTTCGTTGAGCCGCTCCCGGTACAAACGGGCCGTGCTACAGAAGCGTCTGCTGAAACGCCCCCTGCTCCGCCTCGACCGTCGCCAGAAAGCGATCCAGAAGGGGCGACTCGTCGTCCTGACGATGGACGAGGCCGAGGGTGAGCGGCACCGTTGGCTCCACAATTTTCGCGTACCGCACGCCGGGCCGCTGGATCTGCACGTTGGAGGCGTGCGCGATGGACACCCCGAGGCCCGCCTCCACGAGGCCCAGGAAGCTCTCCCCGCGCTCAATCTCCTGGATGATCTGAGGCGTGAAGCCGGCTTCGTGGCAGGCCCGCACGTAGGCGTCGTGGATGCGGGGGGCCGCACTCCGCGCCCAGATGACGTGCGGTTCGCCCTCCAACTCGCGCAGCGGCACGGTGTCCCGGTCGGCCAGTCGGTGGCCGGTCGGTACCACGACGATCATCGGGGCCGTAAACAGCTCTCTGACCCGAAGGCCCCGCTCGTTGATGGGCAAGAACAAGAAGCCCGCGTCGCTCTCCTCATTCCGCAGGGCATTCACCTGTTCGCGGGTCGTCTGCTCCACGAGGTCGAGCTCCCCGTGCGGGCCCTGACGCTGGAAGGCCTTAATGATCGCGGGGAGCCCGCTCCGCATCGCCGTCGCCTCGTAGGTGATCGTCAGCAGTCCCGCAAGCCCGTCCCGCGCCGCCCGGGCCACCGATTCCGCACGTCGCGCCTCCCGGAGCACGCGTTTGGCATACGGCAGGAACGTACGACCCGCCTCCGTCAGCTTCACGCCCCCGGTCGAGCGCTCGAAGAACTGAACGCCCATTTCGTCTTCGAACGCGCGGATTTGCTGGCTGAGGGTGGACTGGGCCACAAACACGGCGTCGGCCGCCCGGCCGAAGTGTAATTCTTCTGCAAGGGCGGTGAAGTATCGGAGGTGTCGTAGCTCCATAATGGACGGGGATTTCGATGCGAAAAAGAGGGGAACCGTCTGTCTTTGGCGGGGAGAAGCGCTTCGACTGTGATGGACTTGTATGTACGATCGATGCGATCGATCAATCCGAGCGAAAATCTCCATGAAACGGGACCGAAGGGGAGCCCTATCATCAACTGCGAGTCTGGTAACAGGGGAAATCGCAGGGATAACACCCTCGTAACCTGATTTGACTGCCCGTTCGCACCGCTGATTCAACCAATCGAATTCCTCGAACGGACTACCGGTTTCGATCGACCTTCCTTCATAAATTGCCTGTCTCTCCATGACGCTTTGGTCCCGACAGGGCGCCGTCCTCGGGGCGTGCACCCTGGCCTTTTTTGCCACCATGGCTGGACGGCTCGTGATCAGTCCAGTCGTTCCGTCCATCGGGGACGCGTTTGCGGTTCCCAACGGCGCGCTCGGCCTCGCCCTTACCGGCATGTGGATGGGCTACGCCGCCGCACAATTTCCGAGCGGCCTGCTGGCCGACCGGTACGGGGAGCGGCGGATTATCCTAGTGGCAGTGGGCGGCACGGCGATCGCGAGTGCGCTCCTCGCGTTTGCGCCCACCTACCCGGTCTTCCTTCTCGGCACCGCTGGGCTGGGCGTTGTGGCGGGACTCCACTACAGCGTCGCCACGTCGCTGCTCACCCGTACCACCGATAAGATTGGAACGGCCATCGGCATTCACACCTCCGGGGCCCCCGTCGCCGGGGTGCTCGTGCCCATGGCCGCAGGGGCCGTCGGCGCGTGGCTGGGCTGGCGGTGGGCGGTTGCCCTCGGGGTCGTCTTTGCTCTGCCCGTGACGGTCCTCGTGTTCTACGTCGTTCCGAAGCAGCCCCCGGTGCGTCCCCACCAGTCGGTGTGGAGCCGCCTCCGGGTGGGCCCACTGCTGAATTTGCTTCGCCGTCCGGCCATCGCTCGCACGGTGGGACTGTCTGCGGTCGGCATGTTCGTGTGGCAGGCCACCGCCTCGTTCCTGCCCGCATTCTTCGTGGCACACCATGGCTTTTCGGCGGCCACCG
Source organism: Salinivenus sp. (assembly GCA_018609755.1). Classification (GTDB taxonomy): domain Bacteria; phylum Bacteroidota; class Rhodothermia; order Rhodothermales; family Salinibacteraceae; genus Salinibacter. The sequence goes on from JAHENZ010000081.1 coordinate 3,695, forward strand.
CCGGGGCGCTATTCTCAGGGTACTTCCTCGTGCAAGGCATCACCCAGCCGGGCCTGGGCGCCTTGTCTGACCGCATTGGGCGGGACGCTACCGCAAGCCTCGCCATTGGCGTGGGGATCGTCGGCTACGGACTGCTGGTGTGGGGCACCGGGTTGGCGCTGGCGGTCGTGTCGGTGGCCCTCGCGGGCCTGTCGATGGGCTGGGGCGCGGCCCTGATGCCGAAGTTTATGGACCACCTGGCCGACCACGAGCGCAATTCGGGCTTCGGGCTCGTCCGCACTGTGTACATGATGCTTGGAGCGAGTGGCAGCGTCGTCACGGGGATTGTGGCCGACCTTCTGGGATGGGACGTGGCCTTTTTAGGCCTGGCGTTGCTCCTGGTAGGGATGCTTGCGGCCCTGGGACATATCATGTGGGGAGTGGAGGGAGCACAGGCCACTCAACCGGCTCACGTTTCGTCCTGAACGGAAAAGGCGGGTCCGTTGTCAATGCTCAGCTACGCCGCCTCTGCAGTTCAGAAACGCTGAGTATGAGGGCATGATATATGTATATGACCTTAATTTATTTTAAATATTTTGGGAGCTTCTTTTTGCTGACCCGGATTCCGGTAATCTGAAGTTACCAGGGGCACATAGGTTCGGAGCATCCGAGATGTCGTTTGTGAAGTCCAGAGCGTCGAGAACAGCCGTCTGTGGCGTTTATGGGTGGGTGTACATGCTTCACGTGTTAGACAACGCATCCTCAGAAGCGGCGGAGAGCAGGGCGATACCGATCCGCCGTCTTATTCACCCGAAGTCGACGCATGATTCTCGTTCTTGGGAACGGATCGACCGTGCTCTTTAGTAAAATGAGAGATCACTTGAATAACATATCTACCCAACCAGGAAGCCTCATGACGTATCTTCGTTGGAGTCCCTTTCTCATCGTCTTGTCACTGGGAGTGGCGGCGTGCGTATCCTCTTCCCAAACGAGCACCCCAGGGGTCTCTGCAGATAAGATTGTCGTTAGCGAGTTGCCCTCTTCCGAAAAAAGTCAAACAGTTTACGACCTCGTCAGCCAGAAGAATCCGAGCTGGCTACAGAAACGGGGCCCCACGAGCTACGGCAATTCCAATACAGACGAGCGTGCTCCTGAGGGCCAAGAAGAAAACAATCCAATCCAGGTCTACGTCGACCGTTCGAAATCTCCGTTTGGCACCGCCGAGAGTCTCAAAAAAATCCAGGTGAACGAAGTGTCCGTCATCGAGTACTTCGACGCCCAGAAGGCTCAGTTTCAGTTCGGGGCTGGGAATGTCTCCGGGGCGATCCTCGTCAAACGGAAGGGGTCTGACGAGTAACTGAAGGGAATGCGAGCATTATGTCCCCGCGTCCCTCGATGATTTCCGGGCGGGGAGGACAACCCTCGGCGCTACTGTCCTTTCATCGAGGCTGAATCAAGCGACGGGGGGAGCCGCCCCTCACTCACGATGCATTTCACCTGTGGGCGAGGGGGCGGGTCATGTGTGGAAAGGGAGATCCTGCACGCAATCCGCTTCGAGGAGGAGTTACCGGCCGAAAGAGTACGTGTAGCCGATCGTCAGTGCGAGCACGTCGTTGCGGAGGTCGTCCTCTTTGCCCTGTTCCACGGCGGCGTCGGTCGTGAGAGGAGAAAGGCCGAGATCATAATGCGTACCTACCGTAAGGCGGCTGGCGGTGCCGGGCGAATAGCCCAGCTCTAGTCCGCTTGCCATCCCCAGCTCGATCCTGCGCACGGAGTCTTCCGGAAGGACTTCGGTCTGACTATTGGAGTCCTCTGAAATGTCAGTGCTAAGCGTCACGGCGGCGGAGGGGCCCAGGAGGACACTTGCGTGTACGGCGCCCATGACGGGAATCCGGGCCTCGACTAGTGGTCAGTCAAGCCGAAGGTGTTGGGTGCCGAATTGAATACACCCACTTGAATGCCGCGTCAACGGCCGGAATACCGTTCATTGATCGGCGCTCTACTCGACATGGAAAACTTGACGCACCACTAGGACAACCGATAGGGTTCTCGAAGCTCGAGCGCCTGCGTATCCATCCCTTCCATCCCTGTGGGCGTGAACGCACGCGTATCCTCCACAATAGCGCCCTTCTGGACGTACTTCAGTTCCGGGCGGAGCCGCAGCACGTCGGTCAGGGGGACGGCAACGAACCCGGCCGTCTGAATCCCGCTTCGCCGCTGCAGGTCGTAGGCCGTCCCGCGCCGGACGACTTCCGTGTTGCCCCGGAAGGTGGAGAAGGAAGAGCCCGTTCGCAGCCCAGCCTCAAGTCCCTGCGCCTGCACGTCGGTACTCATTAGCAGCAGAGCGGCGACGAAGAGGCCGGAGGTCGCTCTGAGAATGGCGGATTCAATAGTGCATAGAGAAGTCTTCGAGCAGAAGGATCGGCAACGGAGCGTGAGACCAGAGCGATCATTCTGAGAAAAAGTTGAACCGTGTATCCGTCCCACGTAGAAGAATCCGTCCACTGTTTCACCTCCTTCGTCTCAACTTCGAGGAAATGTATTGATCTTGTTGAAGGGAAAATCTTCACCTGTTGATATTTAGTAAAGATATAACTAATATAGAGTCTGGTACCATTTCGTGGTTGAGAAACTCACTTCCTTATGCGATCTTCCGATTTTATTCCCGGCGTCGTCACACCTATACGGGTCTATAACCTTCCCATTACAAACTGAAGCGGTCTGATCCGTTAACTACTGCTGTCATTGTACTCGAACCGGCGCTGTTCTCTCATGCCTCGATTGCGACAATTTTCGCTTGTTCTGTGTAGCCTAATTTGGGCTCTTGCACTACTGCCTTCTGCCCAGGCGCAGGAGTCGGATCCTGCCACCATCCGCGGAGTCGTTGCGGACACTGCGGGCGCTCCGCTGCCTGGGGCGAACGTCCGCATCCGCGGGACCCAGAAGGGAGTCTCGACCGACGCAAACGGAGCGTACGAGATTTCCTCCGTATCCCCGGGCCGCCGGACGGTCACGGTCTCGTTCGTCGGATTTCAGAGCGTGTCCCGTACGATTCAGCTCGACGCTGGGGAGACGCGGACCCTCGACTTCACGCTCACGTCCGGCGCCGTCGGACTCGACGAGATGGTGGTAACGGCCCTCGGGGTGGACCGAGAAGAGCGCTCTCTCGGCTACTCTGTGGATCGGGTCTCCGGTCAGGATCTTGCAGACGCTCAGGAGACGAACGTCATGAACAACCTGTCCGGGAAGGTGGCGGGGCTTAACGTCGTCGGAGGCTCGGCCGGCCTTGCGAGCTCGCCCCGCGTCACCATTCGCGGAGAATCGTCCCTTACGGGGTCGGGTCGTCCGCTGATCGTCGTGAACGGGGTGCCCATCGACAACACGCCGAACACGCAGGCCACGGATGCCCAGACCACGCAGGTCGACTTTGGGAACGGCCTCAGCCAGATCAATCCCCAGGACATCGCGGAAATGAGCGTGCTTAAGGGGCCGAGTGCCGCTGCCCTCTATGGGTCGCGTGCTGCCAGTGGCGTCATCCTGATCGAGACGAAGGACGGGTCTGGTGAGGATGGAATTGGGGCTACGGTGCGGACGAGTGTGATGGCCGACCGCGTGCTGCGGTTGCCCGACTACCAGAACGAGTACAGCTACGGCAACGGCAATGAGTTTAGCTACGTGGATGGCACGGGCGCTCCGGGCTGGAACTGGGGGGTCCCTCTCGATGAAGGCATTGAACGGAATCAGTGGCGTCGCGGAATGGCGACGATGGATTCTGCACCGAACAATGTCCGAAACTTCTTCAACACGGGGCTAAACGTCACGACCGACGTGTCCGTCCGCGGGGGCAACGAAGAGGGATCGTTTCGAGCCTCCCTTTCGCGGAGTGATCGCACGGGCATTGTTCCGAATACAGACCTCGATCGGACCAGTGCGACGGTCAATGCCAGCTATGACGTGACCGATGCCCTTACGGTGGACGCCAACGCCAACTTTGCGAAGTCCACGAGCGACAATCTTCCGACCTCCGGGTATGGATCGGAGTCGATCATGTACTACTTCACCTGGGGGGCACGGGACGTTGAACTCGACCGGCTTCGCAATTACTGGCAGGAGGGGCAGGAAGGAGTTCAGCAGGCGCACTACGACCTGAACTGGACGAACAATCCCTTCTTCCAGGTCCACGAAAACACCAACAGCATGGATCGAGACCGGCTGTTTGGCGGCGTGACGGCCCGCTACGACTTTACGGACAATCTGGATCTGCGGGCCCGTACCGGTCTCGACTACAGCGACGAGTTTACGAAGCAGCGGAAGGCCTTTAGTACCATTACGGCGCCGAATGGCTGGATGCAGGAGGCCGACCGCAATTTTCTGGAGTGGAATTCCAATGTGCTGCTCAACTACAGCCGCGAGATCGGCGCCTTTACGGTTGAGCCCTCGGTCGGCGCCAACTACATGCGGCAATCCCGTCGCAACGTCACGCTGACGGCGCAGGCGCTGAGTGTGCCGGGCGTCTACAACATCGGCAACTCCCGCTCGGCCGTGCAGGCGGAGGAGTTTAACCAGGAAGAGGAGATTCTCGGGGTGTTCGGGTCGAGCACGATCAGCTATGAAGACATGGTGTTTCTCGACCTCACAGCCCGCAACGACTGGTCGAGCACCCTGCCCATGGACAATAACTCCTACTTCTATCCGTCGGCGTCGCTGAGTGTGATTGCGACGGATCTCTTTGAGGTGCCGGAGAGTCTGCCGCTTTCGTTCGCGAAGGTGCGGGCCAGTTGGGCGCAGGTGGGGAACGACACCGAGCCCTATCGCCTCCGGAACACGTACACCTTCCAGCCGGCCTGGGGCGGCACCCAGACCGTGATCGCGGAGGCCGACCTGGCCAACCCCGACCTTCAGCCCGAAATTACGTCGTCCTACGAGGTTGGCACCAACCTTCGGTTCTTCGACGAGCGCGTCCAGCTCGACGCCACGTATTACCGTAACAGCACCCGAAACCAGATTCTCCGGGTGCCGCTGGCTCGCTCGACGGGCTTCAACACTCGTCTCGTGAATGCCGGAGAGATTCGTAACAGCGGCGTAGAGGCACGGCTGGAGCTGACGCCGGTCGAGAACGTCGGCGGCTTCGGCTGGGACGTATCGATAAACTGGGCGCGGAATCGCAGCACGATCGTCGAGCTGGCAGAAGGAATCGACGTATTTGAGCTCGGCCAGGGTCCGTTCGGCGGCTCCGTGCAGGCCCGAGAAGGAGGCCGCATGGGCGACATTTACGGCCGTGTATTCGAGCGCGTAGAGGATCCGGATAGCCCACACACCGGCGAGATTATCTACGAGGGCGGGCTGCCACAGCTGACGGACGACGTGCAGAAGGTTGGCAACTACAACCACGACTGGCAGGGTGGTTTCGGGACCACGCTCAGTTACGAAAACCTGCGGCTCAACGCCCTCTTCGACGTCCGACAGGGCGGCCTCATCTACTCCAACACCCACGCCACCGGCACTGAGGGGGGCACCCTGGAAGGGACCACCTGCTGCCGCGGCGAGACCGTTACGGGGGACGGAGTCGTGCAGAACGCGGACGGCACGTACTCAGAAAATACGGAGTCGGCCCAGTACGTGACGTGGCTGCGCAGCTACTACGCACGGCCCAACGTGGAGTCGAACTCCTTTGACGCCTCCTACGTGAAGCTGCGAGAGGTGACGCTGAAGTACAACTTCACGCCGTCCTGGCTGTCGGGCAGCGGGATCCAGAACGTCGGACTCTCGCTCGTGGGCCGCAACCTCTTCCTCTGGACCGACGTGCCGCACATTGACCCTGAAACGACAATGGTAAATGGGGCAGAGCGTACGCCGGGCTTCGAGGTTCAGCAGTTGCCGTCCACACGCAGCTTCGGTATGAACTTGCAGCTGGACTTCTAACCCCACCCTCTACCTGCCTCTCCGAGTCCCCCTATTGTCTGTAGCTACTGACTTATATGTTTATTCCTTCGACTTCTTTTTCGCTCCACTCTTTTCGGTTTCGCACAGGACTGCTCGCCGTAGCCACCACCCTTGCGGTGCTGGTCTTTGCGGTCGGGTGCGACTCCCGGTTTGAGAACGTGAACACGAATCCGAATGAGCCGGAAGAGGTCTCGCCAAACCTCTTGCTGCCCAACATCATCCGGAGTTCGGTGAACACCTCCGTGAACACTGCCCATACGACGGGGAATCTCGTCCTTCAGTACACCGCGAAGGTCTCGTTTGCGACCGAGATCGACCGATACAACTGGGCCGGCGTTGGGTACTGGGAGGCCTTCTACGACGATCTCCGCAACGTAGAAAACCTGATCGAGGTGGCGCGCGAGCGCGAGAATGACTCCTATCAGGGCGTTGGGCTCGTCCTGAAGTCGTGGATCTTCTCGATGCTCACCGATGCCTACGGCGACGTTCCGTACTCGGAGGTGAACCAGGTGCTCGAGGGCGAGGCGACGCCGGTGTACGACCGTCAGCCGGCGGTGTACGACAGCCTCCTCACCAATTTGGAAGAGGCCAATCGTCTGCTCCAGCCCGGGGACGGCGCATCCATCCAGGGAGATATCCTCTATGGGGGAGACGTGATGATGTGGAAGAAGCTCGCCAATTCCCTCCGCCTCCGCCTTCTGATGCGTCTCTCGGAGAAGCAGGGGGAGATCGAGGGAGTGAATGTCCAGGAGCAGTTCCGGACCATCGTCAACAATCCCTCCCAGTACCCGGTGTTTGAGGCCAACGCCGACAACGCGGCGCTGGAGTACCTCGAGTCTCGGCCGAACGAGTGGCCCCGCCACACCTCCCGGATCGGGACGTTTCGCACGTACCGCATGAGCCAGACCTTTACGGAGAGGCTGAAGCAGCTCGATGACCCGCGCCTGTCGGTGTTTGCGGACCTGCCGGACTCGCTCGACACGTACGTCGGCGTGCCCAACGGTCTTAGCGACAGCGAGTCGAACGAGTTTAACGGCGGACGGGCATTCCAGTCACGTCTCAACACCTTCCGCTACTTCGAGTCGCCGAACGCGGCGAAGGGCCTCATCATGACCTACGCCGAGGTCCTGTTCTTGAAGGCCGAAGCGGCCGAGCGCGGGTGGACCAGCGGCGACGCGCAGTCGCTCTACGAAGCCGGTATCCAGAAGTCGATGGAGCAGTACGGTCAGTCGATGCCCGACGGCTACCTCACCCAGCCCAGCGTGGCCTACCCCTCCGGCGATCAGACCGAGGCGCTGGCCCAGATTAACCGGCAGAAGTGGGTCGCCCTGTTCTACACGGGCCTGGAGGGGTGGTTTAACTGGCGCCGCACGGGCACGCCGGACATTGACCCGTCGGTGCAGAACGTGAACCAGGATCAGATTCCGGTTCGGTTCCGGTATCCTGAAAGCGAGCAGTCGCTCAATGCCGAGAATTACCAGGAGGCCGTGGAACGGCAGGGACCGAATAACATCAATACAGAGATGTGGCTTCTTGAGTAGAAGCCTCTCCTTCGCTGTCCGTTTGTTCACGTCCTTCCGACGATGACGGCTGACTCTTTCCCGACGTCCGGCGCCCCGCTTCCGCGTGGAGGCGGGGCGTCGGTCGTTGTTCTCTCGATACTTCTTTTTGCAGCGAGCTTCTCCCCGGCACAGGCGCAGAAGCGGCCCCCCGTTCCGGCGGACGAGCCGCTTCAGCGCATTGTGTTCGGCTCGTGCGCGGTGCAGGACAAACCGCAGCCCATCTGGTCCCCCATTCTCGAAGAGGATCCGGACCTGTTTCTGTTTGCCGGCGACAACATCTACGGGGACACGGCCAACATGGACACGCTTCGCCACGAGTACAGTACGTTGGCGGCCAAGCCGGGCTATCAGAAGTTGCGGCGAACGACCCCAATCCTCGCGACGTGGGACGATCACGACTACGGCGCGAACGACGTGGGGGGCTGGTACGAGCAGAAGGAGGCGTCCGAAGACATCTTCCTAGACTTCTTCAACGTGCCGGAGGATTCGCCTCGGCGCCAGCGGCCCGGGGTGTACGGCGCCCATCGCTATGGCCCGCCCGGGAAGCGCGTGCAGGTGATTCTGCTCGACACGCGCTACTTCCGCGATCGCTTCGAGAAAGTAGAGCTAAGCGAGAAAGCCCAGAAGCTCGGGTTCGGTCCTTACGTGCCCAACCGTGATCCAGACGCGACGATGCTGGGAGCGAAGCAGTGGGACTGGCTGCGGGCACAACTTCAGAAGCCGGCGGCGGTGCGCCTCATCGTGTCGAGCATTCAGGTGGTGTCCCCCGATCACGGGTGGGAGATCTGGTCGCAGTTGCCCTTGGAGCGCTCGCGGCTTTTCCGTCTCATCGAGGACACGGGCGCCGGTGGCGTTCTCTTCCTGAGCGGCGACGTGCACTGGGGGGAGCTGTCCCGGTACGGGGGCGGCTCGTACCCGCTGTACGATTTCACGTCGAGTGCCCTTAACCAGGAGTGGCCCCAGGCCAAAAACCTGCCGAATCCGCAGCGCGTGGGGGACACGATTTATCCGTACCCCAACTACGGCTCAGTGACGATCGACTGGTCGCGCGACGATCCGCAGATCCAACTGCGGCTGCACGACGAAGAGGGGGACTCGGTACTCAGCCACACGGTGTCCCTGAGCGCACTTCAGCCCGAGGCTGAATAGTCGCGGGGAAATCCATTCTGGGCGGGGTCGTTACACCGTGCGTCGGCCCCGCTTGGCCGAAATGACACCGGTGTTCATGCCGACCGCATGCATGCCGCCCTGGTAGCGACCGTGCTCCATCTTCATGCAGCGGTCCATGACAATGTCGAGGCCGTTCGCCTCGGCAATCTCGGCGGCGTCGAGGCTCACAATGCCGAGCTGCAGCCAGAGTGCGTCTGCGTCGATCGTCGCGGCCTGCTCCGCGTACGTCGGGCACTCGCGCGGGGGGCGAAAAACGTCGACCACGTCCACCGGCTCGGGAATGTCCTCCAGCGTCGGGTAGGCCGTGTTGCCGAGAATGGAATCGGCCTTCGGGTGGACGGGAATGAGGTTGTACCCCTTATACTGGAGGTACGTGGCCACGAACTGGCTCGCCTTCTGCGACTTCGACGAGAGGCCCACCATGGCGATGGTGTTCGCCTCCCGCAGAATGCGGCGAATCGTGTCGGGGTGCTGGTACGTCTCCTGCTGCTCGCGAGAGAGCGAGGAGTTCATTGCGAGATCGCATGCAGGGCCTGATCCAGATCCCATAGCAGGTCGTCGGTATCTTCGAGTCCAATGGAAAGGCGAATCATCCCCGGCGTGAGGCCGCTCGTCCGCATCTCGTCCTCGGAGAGCTGCTGGTGCGTCGTCGAGGCCGGGTGCAGCACCAAACTTCGCGCATCCCCAACGTTGGCGAGGTGCGAGAAGAGCTGGAGGTTCTCGATGAAAGTCTCTCCGGCGGCGCGGGGGGTCATCGCGTCAGGGTCCAGCTCAAAGGTAAAGATGGCGCCCGGCCCCTTCGGCATGTATTTCTGGGCAAGGTCGTGGTAGGGGCTGCTCGGCAGGCCGGGATAGGCCACGTTGGCAACCATCTCGTGCTCCTCGAGGTACTCGGCCACGGTTTGCGCGTTGGAGACGTGGCGGTCCATTCGCACCGAGAGGGTCTCCAGTCCCTGGATGAGCATGAACGCGTTGAAGGGGGACATGCTGGCGCCGGTGTCGCGGAGCGTTTCGGCCCGGGCCTTCATGAGATAGCCCTGGTGGCCGAACGTGTTCGGGAATTCGAGCCCGTGGTACGACTCCGAAGGCTCGGCCACGGTGTCGATTTTGTTGAAGTCGAAGGCGCCGCCGTCGATGATGACGCCGCCGATGGAGTTGCCGTGGCCGCCGAGAAACTTGGTGGCGCTTTGCACGACGACCGGCACGTCCCAGTCAATGGGGCGGCAGAGGTAGGGGGTACAGAACGTGTTGTCCACCACGAGCGGCAGGTCGTGACGGTCGGCCAGCTCCACGAGCGGCTCAAAGTCGAGCACGCTGCCCTGTGGGTTGCCGATCGATTCGGCGTACAGCACCTTCGTGTCGTCGGTGATGGCGGCGTCCCACGCCTCCACGTCGTTCGGCTCTACGAAGTGGGCATCGACGCTCAGCTTGTCGAACGTATGGGTAAAGAGGGTACGCGTGCCGCCGTAGAGGTGAGAAGAAGCGACCACCTCGTCGCCAGGCTCCAGCATCGTCATGAGCGCCACCAGCTCCGCCGACATGCCGCTCGCCGTGGCAATGGCACCGACCCCGTTCGAAAGGGCGGCCATCCGCTCCTCGAAGACCGCCGTCGTGGGGTTGTTGATGCGGGTGTAGATGTTGCCGTACTGCTTCAACTCAAAGAGCTGGGCAGCGTAGTCGGTGTCGTCAAAGACGTAGGACGTCGTCTGATAGATCGGCACGGCTCGTGCGCCCGTCTCAGCGTCGGGCACGTGGCCGGCGTGGAGCATCCGCGTTTCGAAACCAAACTCCCGGGCCGCCGCCGAGGCCGAAGGGGCTCCGTTCGGGGGCGGATCAGAAGAAGGGCTGGACGAGGAACTGGAATCAGAGGACATGGCCGGGTGGGAACGTTCGGAAATCAACGGTCGGCAGAGAAAATCGCACGTTGCGGGCCGTCGTCCTTTTCACCGGAAGACCACTGGGGACGTGTGATTAAACCCGCACGTGCTACAAAAATACGAAACGCCCAGTCCGAACGTGGCCACGTCGACCTTTGATTCTCCAAACGGGACGGAGACTCCGCCCGTGACTCAGAGATTACCCATACACGAAAATATGGAGGGTGCTGTGTGTCGTCGTCAAACACTCCTCCGGCTGAGGACAGACTACACGGACGGGGCGGTCGCGGAGGCCGGGGCGTTCGTCAGGGCGCGGTCGAGCAGCTTGCGGAACCAGACCGTGTACCGGTCGGGGTGGGCCTCCACGTCTGTACGGAGGGCGGATGGGGCGACCCACGCCCAGTCGGCTACCTCGTCGGGGTGGGGGCGGATGGCAATGTCGTCCACCACGCCGACAAACACGTGGTCGTACTCGTGTTCAGTGAGGTCGTCTCCCACGGACGCCCGATACGAAAAGTGAAACGCCGGGGTCAGCTCGCAAGAGAATCCCATCTCCTCGTCCAGTCGTCGCTGTGCGGCCGCAGCCGGGGATTCGTTGGGATGAGGGTGGCTGCAGCAGGTGTTCGACCACAGGCCGCCGGAGTGATACTTGTCCGCCGTCCGCTGCTGCAGAAGCAACTGCCCCGCCCGATCAAAGACGAACACGGACAGGGCCCGGTGGCGCCAGCCTTCCCTGTGGGCACGCAGCTTCTCGGCCGTCCCCAGGGATTGATCGTCTTCGTCGACGATAACAACGTGAGAGGACATGGGGGAGGGACGTTAGGAAGCGGGGCGGCTATGGAGTGACCATGATGCGAAACGGCAGGCACAAACGGGAGAAGGCCTCAGGCATATTACGGCTTTATTGCAAGTTGAGGGTCCGGGGCAAATTGCGAATGGGGCATTCTATTTCGGATGTTAGAGTGCGTCTATCAAGTCGGTTCGGTGGGGATTGCTCCCTGATTATCCCGATAGGGAACTACTAAAAATCACGAAGTTGGGGGAGGCTATGAGATTGCTTCTTGTTCGTAGAACCCCCGCTGGACAATCTGGTCCTGTGAGGGCATCTTCATAGACGGACTCTTAGAGCCGTTCGCATTGACGGAGGCGGCCGTTTAGCCAGTGCCGCGCCATCGGGCCACCGGGGATTTTTCCCTCCTTCAGAAGCCCTCGGTCTTGGCGTCTTCATCGAGACTGAGAAGGAGTCGGCACGGGCCTAGCAACCTGTTGCGCATTGGGGTTTGGAAGCTCGCCCGGCGAATTTTTTTTTGGCACTAAGTATACTCTGAAAGGGAAATTTTTGCTCAACTGCCAAATTAAAGCTAATGTCTTTAGCAGTTTTAGAAGCAAGTGTGAAGGTGAGTTTATGCTCAACAGGCTGCTAGACCGAATGTGTCGAGAAGAAGACATCGAAGCTTGACGGGCTCGCCGCCGATTCGTCTCTTTAACGGGCGGACACGATTCAACACGCTACTTGCATTTACCGAACGTCAGACTATGCACGAGCTTACGATTGAAGGCGTTGGCACTGTGGAGGTCGAAGAGGGCACGCGACTCGTCCGCGCCATTGAAGAGGCAGGGGTAGAGGTCGGGCACCGGTGTGGCGGGCATGCCCAGTGTACCACGTGTCGCGTCAAGTTTCAGGACGGGGAGCCCGCCGTCATGACCAAAGCTGAGCACGAAAAGCTCAACGACATCGGTCAGATGGGCGAGATGCGACTCTCCTGCCAGATCGTCGTCGACCGCGACATGACGATTGAGCCGCTCATGACTGTGAGCGATCAGGGGTGGGACGACGCGGGGCCGGAGCCGTCGATTACCGTGGAGCCGGAGCCGGAGTGGCACCCCATCGAGACGCTTGACGCGGAGCACGAATCGGAGGAGTAATACCAACTCCGAAAGCTCCGTTGGGTGTGTGAGTATGGGAGTGTGTGGATATGTACGTGCGCCCCATACGCTTGTATCAGTACCGTCACATCTGCAATCCTGAACTTTGCAGGCGGACTCGGTATTAGAGGAGCCACAGCCCCAGGCCGCCCACGAGGAAGCAGTAGTAGGCAAAATACTGGAGATTGCCTCGACGCACGAAGTCGATGACGACGTAAATGGCAGCAATGCCGGAGGCGTAGGCCGCGACTGTGCCGATGAAAAGGGGCAGCCACTCTGTCGTGAGTCCCTGCTCTGTGAGTTCGATCCCTTTTAGCAGTGTCGCTCCCAACACCACCGGCAGCAGCATCAGGAACGAGAAGTTTGCCGCTCGCTCCGGCCGCACGTTTTGGTAGAGGGCCGTACAGATGGTGGCGCCCGATCGCGAGATGCCGGGAATCATGGCGGCAGACTGGGCGACACCAACGACGAACGACTTGATCGGGCTCAGTGCGCCCTCCGGCTGGGGGCGGAGAAGTGTCAGCAGCAGGAGCACACCGGTCACCAGCAGCATCGCACACGTGAAGCGAGAGCTTCCGAAGGCTTGCTCCAGCTGCGTCTTAAATAGGACGTAGACGAGGCCCGTGGGAATCAGCGTGATGAGAATGAACACGCCGAGGCGGAACGTGTCGTTTTCGCGGTACCGCTCCGGCACGAGGGACGGCCGGCGAAGGCCCGCCCAGGCTTCGGCGAGCAGATCGGCCACGTCGCGGCCGTAGACGGTGAAGATGCTGAGCACCGTGCCGAAGTGAACGAACACCTCGAACGTGATGTCGGCCTGCTCGGCGTCGAGTCCCAGCAGGTGCTGGCCCAGCACGAGGTGTCCGGAGGAGGAGACGGGGACGAATTCCGTAATTCCCTGGATGAGACCAAGGAGAAGGGCTTCCCACCAGGTCATATGGGCGCGGGATTGTTGAGGAGAATGACCGCCGTCTGTGAATCGTCGGACGGGGACACGGTTGCGAAGGAACGATCAAATGGGCGATTGCGCGTGGGAGAGATGGGGCGCGGGCGCACGGAAGGTGTCGAAAAACGTCCAGTCCGTCATTCCTCCAGTCGCAGGTCCCGTGCCTTTAGTTGGAGATTCGTCCGACCGTTCCAGGTATTTTCCTCCAGAGAGAATAAGAGCTCAATCGGGCGGCCCTCGTTCTGACTCTTCTCCAGCACGGAGAGCTTCTCGCCCATCCCGAAGCCAATCACGTCGAAGACATTTGTGCATGAATCGTCGGTGCGCTGCCGGACTTCAAACTTGAGGTGACTTCCGTCGCTGCCCACGGTGCGGGGCGTGCCGGCCACCGCCAGGTCTTTGCCGTGAAAGACTGGACGTGCATTGGCTGGGCCGAATGGGCCGAATTGCTGCAGGACGGCCCAGAACCGATCCTCCACGTCGCCGATAACGCCGAGATCAAGTTCCGCGTCTACCTTGATGGACGGGGTAAGCAGTTCAGGAGTGACGCGCTCCCCGATGGCGGCGTCGAACCGGTCGCGGAAGGTCTCAATCTGATCGACGTCCAACGAGAGTCCGGCGGCGTGATCGTGGCCGCCGAACTGCGTGAGTACGTCCGCGCAGTCCGAAAGAGAATCGTAGATGTTGATGCCCTCGATGGAGCGGGCCGAGCCCTTCACTTCGTCCCCGTTGTGGGTGAGCATGATCGTCGGCTTGTGGAAGCGCTCGACGATGCTGCTGGCCACGATGCCGATGACGCCGAGATGCCAGTCTTCGTCGTAGAGCACGAGGGCGTGGGGACTTCGGGACGTAATTTGCCGTTCGGCCTTCTCCACGGCGGCCTTCTCCGTCGCGTCGTCAATGGTGCGGCGCTCCTTATTGAGGCGCTCCAGCTCGGCGGCGAGGGGCTCTGCCTCGGTGTAATTTTCCGCCAGCAGCAGCTCCACGGCGGTGGACGCGTGCTCCATTCGCCCGGCGGCATTGATGCGGGGACCGAGAGTGAAGACGATGTTGCCCGTTGACGTGACGGTTTCGAGGTCGAGGTCTGCGGCGTCGGCGAGCGCGCGGAGGCCGGGGCGTTCACTTTGCTGAAGGGCACGCAACCCTTCGGCCATGAGGATCCGATTCTCGCCGTAGAGCGGCACGATGTCGCTGGCGGTGGACACGGCCAGCAGGTCGAGATAGTCGAACGCGGCGTCGGGATCTTGCCCGAGCCGGTTGAGGGTGGCCTGTACGAGTTTAAACCCGAGCCCGCAGCCGGAGAGCTCCGTAAAGGGATAGTCGTCGTCCGGCCGCTTCGGATCGATGACGGCGTACGCATCGGGCAGATCGACGCCCTCGTTCGTTTCCTTCGGCGTGTGGTGATCGCAGATGATGAGATCGAGCCCCAACTCCTGAGCGTAGGCCGCTTCCTCGTGGGCCGTGATGCCGCAGTCGAGCGCTATGACGAGTGACGCCTCCCGCTCGTTCGCCACGTCGAGCCCGCGTTTGCAGAGGCCGTAGCCGTCATCGTAGCGGTCGGGGATAAAGAACGACGCGTCCACGCCCTGCCGGCGCAGGAAATCGGTAAACAGCGCCGCGGCCGTGGTGCCGTCCACGTCGTAGTCGCCGTACACGAGCACCCGCTCGCCGCCGTTGATGGCTTCTGCGACTCGATCCGCCGCCCGCTTCATGTCCGCCATGCCGAGCGGGTCGTGAAGGGCCGAGCGGTCGGCCCGAAAGAAGTGGCGGGCCTCCTCGAACGTGGACACGCCTCGAAGGGCGAGGGTCCGTGCCAGCGCAGGCGGCAGATCATTTAGGGCGTCCTGAAGGCGGGGGACGACGGCCGAGTCGTCAAGCGAGCGATAGATCCAGCGATAGGTCATACGTGTCGAGAACGTCGCGCGAGGAAGGAGCGTAACGGGAGAATGACATGTATAAGACATATCAGATCTGCTCGCGTAACGTTGCAGTCCATTCGGGCGACCAATCCGTAAAGAAATCCGTGAAGACCGGACGTCGTCTGCAGGAGGGGGACCCGATGTTGGAGAGGCAGGGGGATGCTCGCACGGACCAGTAAAGATTGCGCGGAGGTTCGACGAGAACCGAACGAAGCTATACGGAAGTTCCGTTCGTCCGGCACATGACTTGTTTGTTATTGCCGGAAAGAACGAGAGGATGCGGTAACGTAGCCCTGCGAATGGATCATCAATCTGTGAGGTTCGTAAAGGTATGATCGCATCTGCACTTCCCTCCACGGCACTCCTCTCAGTGACCCGCTCGTTCAGTGCGTGTTGAGCGAAAGCGTTGATCTGGAAGGGGCGACCCCCACCGTCGCCCGTCGTTTCGAGTACGACACTACGTGCGAATCGACGCCTCACACCGAGTCGCATTCCCCACGGCGGGTCCGGTTGGGGGCCTGACCCGGGACCGGCCGAGGAGGGATTGAGGAGAATGGGTGTCTACGATTCCTTTTGGTCTACTCGCCGTTGTTCGCGCTCGTGTTTCATATTCTCCTTACGCGAGGCGCTGCGGCACGCATCTGAACCGTAAAGCGTAATCGAATGAAAATTTCCACACTGCAAGAAAAAAAGCTCGACGAGCTCCGCGAGATTGCCCGCGAGTTGGACTTGCCGGGCTACTCCGATCTGCGCAAGCAGGACTTGATTTACCGCATCTTGGAGGCTCAGGCGGAAGGCGCCGCTGCTGGCGACGCGCCTCTGGACAATGCTTCGGAGGCGTCGGAGGAAAACGGAGCAGCGCAGGACGCAGGCGAGGAGCGGAGCGTGGCGACTCCCTCTGACGACGGGAATCAGCAATCGGCCCAGGACGAGTCTGCAGCGGACTCCGATGAGAACGGGAAGCCCGAGTACATGCGGACGTACGACGCCGACGAGACGGAGCTCCGGGGCATGATTACGAAAACGGGGCTCCTCGAAATTTTGCCGGACGGATATGGGTTTCTCCGCTCCGACGAGTACAGCTACGAGTCGAGTCCGGACGATATCTACGTTTCGCCCTCTCAGATTAAACGCTTTGGGCTTCAGCAGGGCGATACGGTCCGCGGCGAGGTGCGACCTCCGAAGGAGGGCGAGAAGTTCTTCGCTCTCATCCAGGTGGATAAAATCAATGGCTGCGATCCGTCCGACCTGGAGGAGCGGGGCGAATTCCAGTATCTGACCCCCATCTTCCCGAACGAGCGGTTCACACTGGAGACGGAGGCGGAAGAGTACGGCACCCGCATCCTGGATCTGTTTGCTCCGATTGGAAAGGGACAACGCGGTCTCATTGTCTCGCCCCCGAAGGCCGGAAAGACGGTCCTCCTGCAGAAGATCGCCGACGGCATCACCAGAAATTACCCCGACACCCACCTCCTCGTCCTGCTCATCGACGAGCGGCCGGAGGAGGTGACGGACATGGATCGGAACGTAGACGGCGAGGTGATTGCCTCTACCTTCGACAATGATCCGGAGCGGCACGTGGAAGTGGCCGACACGGTCCTTGCGAAGGTAAAACGGCTCGTCGAATCCGGCCAGGACGTGTGCGTCCTCCTTGATTCGATTACCCGTCTCGCTCGTGCGCACAACGCCGTGCATCCGGGACAGGGACGCACCCTCTCCGGCGGCATTGAGGCCGGTTCGCTTCGGGGTCCGAAACGGTTCTTTGGTGCGGCGCGGAACGTGGAAGAGGGCGGCTCGCTCACCATCATCGGGACCGCGCTCGTCGACACCGGAAGCCGGATGGACGAGGTGATCTTCGAGGAGTTCAAGGGCACCGGCAACATGGAGCTCGTCCTCGACCGCGAGATGGCCGATCGGCGCGTCTTTCCGGCCATTGACCTCATCCTTTCCGGCACGCGCCGAGAAGAAGAGCTGCTGACGAAGCCGGAGCTTAAGCGTGTGTGGGTGATGCGCAAAATTCTGGCGGACATGGAGCCGATCGAGGCGATGGAATTCCTGCTCGACAAGATGCGGGACACCGAGAGCAACGAGGAATTCTTGGAGATGATGAACTCGTGAGATGAAGCCAGCGCTTGAAACGAAGAGGGACGCAGGGCCGAGAGGGCCGTGTGTCCCTTTTTCGTTTGAGGGGGGAGTTTGAGGACGAGCCCACGTTGAAGCGGCTCCTTTGGAAACAGCATCTCTGCGTACGCTGCCGTTTCACAGCATCACATTTCTTTTCTTCATGTCTTCCTGGCGCTCCTTTCCGAATCGCGTCATGATCACGGTGGGCATCGTGGCCGTGTCGATTCTGATGCTCTACCTGTTCGTGGTGCTCTCGCGAGTGTTGCTCATTGTGTTTGCCGGGATTCTGATGGCGGTGGGCCTCGGCGGCGGGGCCGACATCTTGCGGCGGCGCACCCCGCTGGCCCGACCCGGGGCCCTCGCGGTCGTGATCACGATCGTGGTACTCGTCCCCACGCTTCTTTCCGGCCTCGTCGGGCCGTCGCTCACGGGACAGATCAACGACCTCATTGTGCAGTTGCCCGAGGCGGTGGCCCGCTTACGAGAACGTCTTGCCAATCTGGACTGGACGCAGCGCCTCCTTGCCGACCCGAATGCTCTGCGCAACCTGATGCCCACACCGAAGGAAGTGATGGGAGGAGTGACGAGTGCGTTCTCACGGACCCTTGGAGTCGTGGCCAACGTCTTCGTGATTGTCTTCATCGGCATCTACGGCGCGGCTGCTCCCGACTCCTATGTAAGCGGGATCGTCCATCTCACGCCCAAACGACACCGCGAGCGCGCCCATGAGGTATTAAATGCCTTGTCACACGCCTTGCGGTGGTGGCTGGTGGGGCGCCTCACCATGATGAGTGTCGTCGGCGGTCTCACGACGCTTGGCCTCTGGGTGGCGGGCGTGCCCACGCCCCTCGCCCTGGGCCTGCTGGCCGCGCTGCTGTCGTTTGTGCCGTACGTCGGCCCCATCTTGTCCTTCATTCCCGCCGTACTGGTGGCGCTCATGGTGAGCCTTACGAAGGTGTTCTACGTCATGCTCGTGTTCGGGATCGTGCAGATGCTCGAAAGCTACGTCATCACCCCGCTCGTGCAGCAGCGGGCCGTGTCGATGCCTCCCGTCATCCTCATTACTGCGCAGATCGCGATGGGGGTGCTGGCGGGGGCTACGGGGATTCTCCTTGCCGCCCCGCTCGCCATCGTGGTCATCGTTCTCCTACAAATGCTCTACGTAGAGGACGTGCTCGGCGACTCGGTCCACGTGCTCGGACAGTAAGAGGGCATATTCCGTATTTCGTATTGCGTGAAAATCCCCGGCAATCTTGGTTTCTCCACGGGATACGGAATCCGAAATAGCAGGAGTATCGAACCTGCTCGAACGCCTATAGGTATGAAAAAGCGTTTCCAAACGATTTCTGCCAACCTACACCCCATGCGTCTCCGCCTCGCTACTGCTGCTCTCTTGCTCGCTCTTCTCATTGTCCCCGCCTCGGCTCAAACGACGGAGCCCTTCATGCGACATCCCGCCGTCCACCCCGACGGAGATCAGATTGCCTTCTCGTTTCAGGGCGATGTGTGGACCGTTCCAGTTCAGGGGGGACGAGCCGAGCGGCTCACGATCCACGAGGCGTACGAAGGGCATCCGCGCTGGGGGCCGAACGGGCAAGAGATCGCCTTCACCAGCGACCGCTACGGCAACGACGACGTGTACGTGATGGACGCGGACGGCAGTACGCCGCAGCGCCTCACGTATCACTCGACCGACGACGCCCTCAGCGGCTGGACGCCGGACGGCGGACTTCTCTTCACCACCCGCCGCACCTACGCGCAGGCCGAATGGCTGAATGAAATCTACCGGGTGCCGTCGGAGGGAGGAACGCCCGACCGGCTCCTGGACGCCGTAGGTGGGGCTCCCCGCATGTCGCCGGATGGGCGCTTTGTTGCCTTCGAGCAGGGCTACAACGGCACGGATAAAAAAGGCTACCAGGGCCCAGCGGACCGCGAAATTTGGATCTACGACACGGAGAACGACCGCTTCACTCGGGTCACGAGTTACGGAGGAAACGACCATCACCCGGTGTGGAGGGGACCGCGCACGCTTCTGTACATCAGCGAGCGGACGGGCACCTACAACGTCCATCGCCAGCGCATTACCGACCAGGGCGAAGCCGACGGGTCGCCGGAGGCCGTGACGTCATTTGAGGAGGACGGCGTACGGGCCCTCAGCGCCGGAGCCGACGGCAGCGTGATCGCCTTCGAGCGCCGAACGGACGTGTACGTCGTCGAAAACGGCGGGGAGCCCCGGCAGCTTGACGTGACGGTCCCGGCGGACTATCGATTCGATCCTACCGAGCAGGTGGAGATGAGCGACGGCCTGCGAGACTACGCCGTGTCCCCGAGCGGCGAGCAGGTGGCGCTCGTGCTGCGGGGCGAGCTCTTCCTCATGCAGAACGAGACGGACGAGCCCCGTACGACCCGGCTCACGGAGCACGCCTACCGCGACCGCGACGTGACCTGGACCAGCGACTCGACGCTCGTCTTCGTCTCCGACCGCAACGGCGATCAGTACGATCTCTATCGCCTCGAATCCGCCGACCCCGAGCATCCGGGCGACCTTTACGACGCCCTCCAGCACCGCGTGACGCGGCTCACGAACACGCCTGAGGATGAGCGCATCCTGTCGATGGCGCCCGACCGCTCCCGCATCGCGATCCGGCGCGGCTCCATGACGAGCTACGGCGAAGGCCAACTCGTGACGGCGACCATTTCGGACGACGGGCTGTCCGACGAGACGGTTATGGTCGAGGGATGGAATGCGCCGACCGACGTGGCCTGGAGTCCGGACAGCGAGTGGCTGGCCTACAGCAAGAACGACCTCAACTTCAATTCCGACGTGTACATTCACGCCGCCGACGGCTCCCGCGAGCCGGTGAACGTGAGCCAGCATCCCCGCGGGGACAGCGAGCCGGTGTGGAGTCCCGACGGATCGAAGCTCGGCTTCGTGTCCGAGCGCAGCGCCGCCGGGTCCGACGTGTGGTTCGTGTGGCTGCAGGAGGAAGACTGGGAACGGACCGAGCGCGACTGGGAAGAAATCGAGGAAAACGAGGAGGAAGAAAAAGAAGCGGAAGATGAAGCGTCGGACGACGAAGACCCGCCGTCCGTTGAAATCGACTTCGAGAACATCCACGATCGGTTGCATCGCGTGACGGCCCTGCCGGGCAACGAGGACGAGCCTGTCATTGGCAAGGACGGGGAGCAGTTCTACTTCGTGGCCGGCGAGAGCGGCTGGGCCGCCGACTACGACACGGAGGCCGACCTCTATAGCACCAAGTGGGATGGCACGGAGCGCAGCCGCATTACCGAGGGCGGCGTGGAGCCGTCGAACGTGCGCCTCACCCCGAACGGGGAACAGGTCACCTTCACGCACTCGAACGGCCAGCTCGCCCGAGTGCCCACTGAGAAGCCCGAACTGGAGCAGTTGGCGTTCCAGGCGACGATGGAGGTGAATCACGAGAAGGAACGCGAACAGATTTTTGCGGAAGTCGGACGCGCCCTCGATCAGGGCTTTTACGATCCCAATTTCCACGGCGACGACTGGGACTCACTGCGCACCAAGTACCGCCCGTGGGCCCTACAGGCGTCCACCACGCAGGACTTTCAGGACGCCGTGAACCTCATGCTCGGCGAGCTCAACGCCAGCCACATGGGCTACTACGGCAGCGACCGGGCCGAGACGCAGGACGAGCGCACGGGACGCATTGGGGTGGAGCTTGACCCCGTGGAC
Source organism: Salinivenus sp. (assembly GCA_018609755.1). Classification (GTDB taxonomy): domain Bacteria; phylum Bacteroidota; class Rhodothermia; order Rhodothermales; family Salinibacteraceae; genus Salinibacter. Next base: position 24,856 of record JAHENZ010000081.1, read on the forward strand.
GACGGCGTTGAGATCCAGCGCGTGGTGCCGCGTTCGCCCGCCGCCCGCGAGACCAGCACGCTCCGCGAGGGAGACGTAATTACAGCCGTGGATGGCACACCGGTATCGGAAGCCGGCAACTTCTACGCGCTCATGGAAGGGACCGTCAAGGAGAAAGTACTTCTGACCGTAACGGGGCCCGACGGGGAGGAGCGCACCGTCCGCATCCGTCCGACCGACGACCTGGAGGAAGAGCTTTACCGCGAGTGGGTGGAAGAGCGCAAGCAGCTGGTGGAGGAGTATTCCGACGGCCGTCTCGGCTACGTCCACGTCGAGGGGATGAACTGGGAAAGCTTTGAGCACTTCGAGCGCGAGCTCTACGCCAGTGCCCACGACAAAGAAGGACTCATCATTGACGTCCGCTTCAACGGCGGGGGCTGGACGACGGACTACCTCATGACAGTGCTCAACGTGCGCCGACACGCCTACACCATCCCGCGCGGCGCGACGGACAACTTGCAGCAGAATCACGAGCAGTTCCGCGGCCACTATCCGTTTGGGGAACGGCTGCCCTACGCCGCCTGGACGAAGCCCGCGGCGACCCTCGCCAACGAGAACAGCTACTCAAACGCCGAGATCTTCTCCCACGCCTTTAAGAATCTGGGCCACGGCCCGCTCGTGGGCCAGCCCACGTTCGGCGCCGTCATCTCCACCGGCGGCAGTGGGCTCCTCGATGGGTCCTACGTGCGCATGCCGTTCCGGGCCTGGTACGTGTACCAGACGAACGAAAACATGGAGCACGGCCCGGCCCGCCCCGACATCTCGGTGCAAAATCCGCCGGCGGTGAAGGCCGAGGGCGAAGACCCGCAGCTGCGCCGCGCCGTCGAGGCCCTCTTGAATCAGAATCAGTCGGACGAGTGAAGCAGTTGCAGCGCCGCCTGCTCCCCGGCGGACCGTCGGATGCAACGCGTCTCAACGAGAAATTGCAAGGGGGTGTCCGGAACTGTGGCGTCCTCGTACGGTGAAACCGAATTGGCCGCTATCACCCGAATGCAGATTCGCACGCCTCATGCCCGAAAACGTATCCATCAACGCGCTGCTGTTTGACATGGACGGCGTCCTGGTGGACGTGTCTCGTTCCTACCGCCGCGCCATCGAGGAAACAGTGGAGCACTTTACCGGCCGCCAGATTGGCGAGAATGCCATTCAGCGCTACAAAAACTACGGCGGGTTCGAGGACGACTGGAAGCTCACGCACGCGATCATAACGGACACGGCGATGGAGGTGCCCCTCAGTCGCGTGATCGAAGAGTTTCAGGATCGGTATCGCGGAGACGACTGGGATGGGTTTATCAACGAAGAGCCCTCTCTAATCGACGATTCGACCCTCGACACGCTCAACGACGGTCGGATTTTAGGCATCGTGACGGGCCGGCCCGAAGAGGAGGCCGAGTGGACGCTGAACCATCAGAACTGGACGGACTACTTTCCGCTGTTGGTCGGCAAGGAGAAGCAGGGCGAACG
>JAHENZ010000082.1 GCA_018609755.1 Salinivenus sp.
AATCCCGAATGCGGCGAATCAGTGGCTTCGAAGACCTACCAGAGCTGAAAAACGCGCTGAAAGAGACGACTTCTGACGAAGACTGACACTGAGGGGACGAACCCCTTCTCTCCTCGTTTCAACTAGACTTGCATACTTGCCAGGTCTCTGCTTCCGTTGAAGAAGCTTCTTTAGACTTCAAGGGGGTCTCAACGTCCACGTCGCATACGAACGACCTTTTCCGTCCCGAATTAGGAACGAAATTGAAGGTCGTCCGGAAGCAGCTCCACCATTTTGTGCGACCCCGTGATGAGAAGCGCATCGCCAGAGTGAGCGAAGCGTTGAAAGTCCGTGATGGCCTGCTTCAGGGAGCGAGGCTTCCGAACCTTGACGCCCTCGGCCCTTAGCGTTTCGGCAATTTCGTCTGTGGAGAGGGCGCGTGCAGTGTCGACCGGGATCGGGATGACCTGGGCGTCTCGCTCCGCCAGCAGCCGGGCCACCTCCGGCAGATTTTTGCCCTGCACGGCATTCAGGCAGACGTAGAGTTGTCCCCCTCGTTGGGTGAGCGCCGCGTCGATGGTTTGCAGGCCTGTGGCAATGCCCGGTGGATTGTGCGCTACGTCCACGACGATGAGGGGCGTGTCCTGCACGACGTCCAGGCGCCCCCGGAAGCCCGTAAGGGCTCGCACGTCGCGCAGGCCCTCGTGCACGGGGTCCGGTCGGGCCTGTACGGCCGGTACGACGAGTTCGGCTGCCCGAAGTGCCAGGGCGGCATTGGACTGCTGGTGCTCGCCCGCCAAGGGGACGGTCACGCGGTCATATTGTCGCAGTGGGGTATCCACGTCCAAAATGCTACCGTAGAGGTCTGCCTTTGGCGCCCACCATTCCACCTCGTCTCGGAGCGTGTGCAGCGGAACGTCCCGATCTCGTGCCACCTCCGCAATGACACTCTTCGCTTCGGGGTGCGTTACCCCTGAGAGGACGGGCGTCTGCGGCTTGATGATGCCCGCCTTCTCTCGTGCAATCTCTGCGTACGTGTTTCCGAGCAGGTCGGTGTGGTCGAGATCGATGTTCGTTATGACCGAGAGGGCGGGGTGCAGCACGTTCGTGCCGTCGAGCCGGCCCCCGAGTCCCACCTCGATCATAGCTAGGTCGACCTTTTGATCCGCGAAGTACCGGAAGCTCAGTGCGACGGTCACCTCGAAAAAGCTAGGGGATACGCGATCAAAAAGGTCTCGGTACTGGTCGATTGTGTCCGTCAGCCACGATCGGGGGGCGGGCGTTCCGTCGACGCGCATCCGCTGCTCCACGTGGGTGAGGTGGGGGGATGTGTGCAAGCCAGTCGTTAGGCCGGCCGCCGTAGCAATGGCGGCGATCATCGAACTTACGGAGCCCTTGCCGTTGGTGCCGGCCACGTGCACGGTACGAATTGCCTCGTGGGGACGCCCCATCCCGTCCATGAGTTCTTCCACGCGTTCAATTCCGGGTTTGCGGGCATCTTCCCCCACGCTTCCGTACTGGGGAAGCCCAAACAGGTAATCGAGGGCGTCAGGCTGAGACATAGTGCGTGAGTCAGGTGGGGGAGAATCCGAAACAACCGCACGGGCGGTTCGCAAGGCGTCGATTGGGGGAAGGGGCCTCAGAAGAAATTCAGGAGGCCGGTTCGCGAAGAGCAATGCGGCGCCGATCGGCGGAAACGTGTTTGAGCGTCAGATGCAGCGTGTGAGGCGGGAGCAGGGGTTCGACCCGATCCGCCCACTCGATACAGGTGATGCCGTTCCCGAACACGTACTCTTCAAAGCCAAGCTCTACGAACTCATCCGTCGACTGCACGCGGTAGGCATCGAAGTGGTATAAGGGAAGGCGTCCGTCTTCGTACGTGTGCAAAATGGTGAACGTGGGGCTGCGAACGGAGGGGGGAGAGATTCCCAGGCCGTTTGCGATTCCCTTCACGAGGTGCGTCTTGCCCGATCCGAGATCCCCATAGAGGGCGAGTACCGCGCCGGGCGGCAGGTCCTCCGCGAATCGGGTGCCCAGGGCCTGCGTTTCTGCTCCCGACGTGGTCGTCGTCGGAAGGAGAGACGATACGTGGGAACGGGGGAGGTCGGCGTCGTCGGACATGACGGGGACTGCATCGTATCGAGGTACGCCCGGTGGAGTGGGGCGCTTGGGGCAAGCCATCAGAAGGGGGCGTGAACACGGACGGTTACACGCTACCGAGGGGTGAGGGTGGCAATCGGCAGAATCATTTCCTGCATCGATGCTCCGCCGTGCTGAAGTGTGTCACGGTACAGGTTTTCGTAGTGGTGGAAATTTGTTGGGTAGACGAAGTAAAAGTCCTCCTTCGCAAAAATGTAGTTGGTGTTCATGCCGTAGCGGGGCAGGCCGAAATCCTCGGGATCGCGAACGAAAATAGCATCCTCCTCGTCGCACTTCAGGTTGCGTCCGTACTTATACCGCAGGGCGGTGGAGGTCTCCCGGTCGCCGATGACCTTGGAGGACCGGAGACTGCGGATGGCCCCGTGATCGGTGGTGAGGACGACGGTACAATCGGTGTTGGAGAGGGTGCGGAGGCTGTCTAGAAGCCAGGAGTGCTCGAACCACGTTCGCGTGAGGGCACGGTAGGCCTCTTCGTCGGGCGCCAATTCCTTCAGCACGTCGGAGTCGGAGCGGCTGTGCGCCAGGATGTCAACGAAATTGACCACGACGGCGCTCAGGTCGTGCTGAGTGAGGTTGTTGGCCTGCTGGGCGAATTCTTGCCCTTCCTCGCCCGTGATGAGTTTATCGTAGCGGATGTTGAGGTTGCCATAGGCGTGCCGGTCCAGCTGATCGTGGAGAAAGGGCTCCTCGTGTTGGTTGCGGCTGTGCTCGTTCTCCTCGTCCGTTTCCCACGCGCCCGGAAAGCGGTCGAACAACTCGGAAAGAAGGAGACCGCTGAAAATGGCGTTGCGGGAGTATGGAGTGGCGGTCGGGAGAAGGCTGTAGTAGAAGTCCGTCTCCATTGAGAAGTGCGGATGCAGCAACTCTTGAAACGTGCGCCACTGGTCGTAGCGCAGGCAATCGATCACGAAAAAAACGACCGGACCATCTCCCAACTCAGGAAGGACGAATTCCGAAACGACTTCGTGGGAGAGCGGCGGGCGATTGGCATCGGGGGGCTCATCCGTTTCGCTGATCCAGTCGGCGTAGTTTTGCTCGATGAAGGTCCCAAACTTCCGATTGGCTTCCTGGAATTGATCCTGGAAAATTTGACGTGCGCCCTCATCATCCGTCAGCTCAAGGTCGTAGCGCACGAGCTGGCAGTAGAGCTCCGTCCAGTCCTGGTGGGCGAGCGGTCCGCGAAGCGTCTCTGAGATGTCATTGAAGGACTGCAGGTACTCCTGCGAAAGCGTTTCTTGCCGGAGCTGGGATTGTTCGAGCAGGCGCTTGCAGGTGAGGAGGACCTGGCTGGGGTTGACGGGCTTGGTGAGATAGTCGCTGATTTGATTGCCGAGGGCCCGTTCCATCAGGTCTTCCTCTTCGCTTTTCGTAACCAGCACCACCGGTAACTCGGGCCGCACGTCCTTGATCGCCTGCAACGTTTCGAGGCCATCCATGCCCGGCATTTGCTCGTCTAGGAGCACCACGTCGAACGGTCGTTCGCGCACGTAGTCCACCGCATCGGCCCCGTTCGAGGTCGTCTGCACCTCGTAGTTCTTGTCTTCCAACAACATCACGTGGGAGCGGAGCAGATCGATTTCATCGTCCACCCACAAAATGCGGGCGCTCATGGCTAATTGTTGAGTTCTGGGTGTAGAAACGTGGAGTGGAGAACGGGGGGCGGCGTGGAGTAAATCTCCGCAAGCGGACAGCTCACATGTCCCGTCCCACTCGTCACTCGGTCGGAGGCCAAATGCGGGTACCGTTCGGGGTCACGTAGGCCATTTCTCCATTCTGCAGTTGAACGCGGGCCAGACCGTTGCGGAAGTCGCTTGCCGAGTCAAACTGAGGCGCGAGGGCAACGTCTCCTCGCCGATCGAGGTAGCCCCAATGCCCATTTTGGCGGAAGCGAGCGTATCGGTCAGAAAAGTACGACGGAGGAGCGGTGGGAGCCGCAAAGAGCAACGGTTCTGCATGGGGCTCCGTGCCGTCGGGGTGGGCGGTGTCGGGGCGGGCGAGGTTCCGCGCAGCCATCGCGTACTGGGGACGGATGACCATGGTGCCGCTCCGGTCCACGAAGCCCCACAGGCTATCGGGACGGACGGGGGCAAGGCCCTCCGAGAACGGTCCGGCTGCTGCGTAGGAGGGGGGGATGACGAAGGTGCCGCTCGTGTCGATGAACCCGAAGCGATCGTTCTGGCGAACGAGGGCTCGGTCCTCGAAAAAGCGGTAGGCCCGATCAAACTGTGGTTCAATGACCAGATCGCCCTCGCGTGTGATGTATCCCCACTCCCCCTGCTGCTCGACGGGAAACAGCGGGCCGGTCCCGTCGAGTGCCGGCTGAGACACCTCACGGCACCCCGCGAGACAAAGCACAAGAACGATTCCCACAATGACGGAGGGGGGACGAGGCATGGGGAGAGGGAAGACGGCCAGAAAAATTCACTCCAACGTGCCTGTACCTGCCGATTCGAAAAACGTTCATTTCGTGTCCTCGTCCCAGAGGCTTGCCTGGGTGTACGGGCTGCCGGACACAGTCCAGGCACGGCCGGGCACATACCGGCGATTCCGGTCAAGCTCGGCGATCGCATTCATGTCCTCCTGGGTTAGAGAGAGCTCGGCGGCCGCCAGGTTTTCACGAATGTGGGCGGGCGTGGTCGACTTCGGGATCGTCGCCGTCCCTCGGTGAAGTGCCCAGCTAAGTAGGACTTGGGCGGGAGACGCGTCGTGCCGCTCGGCAACCTCAGCAATCGTGGGGTCCTCCAACAGCAGCGGTTCATCCTCGGCTTTCATTCCCTCGGGCCGATCTTTGGAGCCGAGAGGCGAATAGGCCGTAAGGTGGATGTCGTGCTCGTCGGCGAAGGCGAGAAGCTCGGGCTGCGGGAGATAAGGATGCAGCTCGACCTGGTTCATCTCGGGCGATCGGTCGGCCGCGTCGAGGAGACGCTTCAGTTTGGGCACGCTGAAATTGGAGACCCCGATGTGATGCGTAAGACCGTCGTCGACGAGCTTTTCCATCGCGGCCCAGGTTGTAGAGAGAGGCAGCTCCTCCGGGGCCAAAATGTCGTCGGGCGTGTCCGGCATGGTACACCCGGGAGTCAGTGCCACCGGCCAGTGCATGAGGTAGAGATCGAGGGAGTCGATCTGGAGGTCGTCGAGCGTAGCCTGCAAGGCCGGACGAACGTCTTCGGGGGCGTGGGCATCATTCCACAGCTTCGACGTGATCCAGAGCTCGTCCCGCGAGACGATGCCGTCGTCGAACGCGTCGGACAGCGCCTCTCCCACTTCGGCCTCGTTGCCGTAAATGGGGGCACAATCGATGTGGCGGTATCCAGCCTTGAGGGCGACTCGGACGGCGTCGTACACCTGACCGGGATCCGACTTCCAGGTCCCAAGTCCGAGGATCGGCATTTCGTCGCCATTTTTGAAAGACAGGGTGTCCATAAAAGGAAGGGAACGAATCAGTTCGCAGAAACAGATGGGATTGTCTGTACTTGCTTCGCTCAATCCCGTTCAGAAAAGACTCGATGAGCACAGCGCAGCCGCCGTCTCATTATTTTCTGGGCGGGGCGAACGCTCATGACTGTATAATTGGGAGGAGCAGTACGTGAATGTCTATTGGGGGACGAGTGGAGGCGCGAGGTTATCCACCCACCTGACATCATCACCCTCGCTTCGTATCCTTGGGCCGGTTCCTGATTCTAAATCGTCTCTGACTCCACATGCCCTTTGCTGATCGACGCACGTGCCTCTGGTTTTCTGCTTCCATGCTTGGCCTACTGGTACTGAACATACTGGGAGGGTGCTCGCCCGATACTACGATGTCTGAGTCCGGAGCCAACTTCCGGGTATTCGTAGGAACGGGGAGCGGCACCCCGAGCAACGGAATCTATACGTACCGCTTTGATTCAACTCGTGGGACCCTCACGCAGGAAACAGAAAGTGCACCGATCTTGAACCCGACATTTCTCGTTTCGTCTTCAGAGGGAAAGCGTGTGTACAGCGTTCGTGAGACGGTCGATTCGGCAGAAATTGCGGCGTTCTCTGTGGATTCGTCAGGAGCCCTCGACCACCTGAACTCCGTTTCGGCAGAGGGAGGTGCTCCCTGCTTCATCGACTTGGACCGGACGGGCCAGTGGGTCCTCACGGCCAACTACGTCGGGGGCAACGTGGCGGTTTTTCCGGTGCAAGAAACCGGTGGACTTGGACGGGCCACGCAGGTGGTACAGCATACCGGGTCCGGGGCGGATCCGGATCGACAGGAGAGTCCCCACGCGCACTCCTTCCAAGTAGATCCTCAGAACCGGTACGCTCTGGCCGCCGATCTCGGAATTGATCAGGTGCGCATCTACCCGTTTGATGAGTCGACCGGGGCGCTCGATACGAGTGCCGTTCGCGTCGTGTCCACCCCGCCGGGCACCGGGCCCCGTCATCTCGACTTCCATCCGAACGGGGAGTACGTGTACCTTATCGGGGAGCTTAGCGGAACGGTCACCGTCTACGAATACAATGAAGAGAGAGGGCAAATGACGGCCGTACAGACCGTCTCGACGGTGCCGCAGGACTTCGAGGGAGCCGCTCGCAGTGCCGACATTCACGTGCATCCCTCCGGCGACTTCCTGTACGCATCCAATCGGGGCGATGCGAATGACATTGTGCACTACAAGATTGACGAGACCACCGGTCGCCTTACGCCAGCCGGTCGGCAGGGGCAGTCCGTCCGCTGGCCTCGAAACTTTGCTATCGATCCGACCGGAGAGTACCTCCTGGTGGCCAATCGGCGCTCGAATGCGATCACCGTGTACCGCATCGATTCGGAGACGGGTGCGCTCACGTTTACCGACCACTCCGTCGAGGTGCCCGAACCGACGAAGATTGAGTTTGCGGCCCCCACACGCTCGTTGCGGTAGAGCTCCACCCGACCGAACGATTGATCCCTCGTTGAAGCGAGGAACAGAGGCTGTTGGTGAGCGGATCTTCCTGCGATGGGTAAATCTTTAGGGGCGAGACCATTTTTTAAGAGATACTATCCTGTAGTGGGGGCACCCCCTGATTGCATTTTGGGCGGGTGCCTCCTATTTTCGGCGGTAGATTTATCCCGGTGTCGTGCCGGACATTGATGAGGGTGGCCCTGAAGGGACCCTCGATCACGCGTTACTGTTCTCACCAAAGAATCTCTCACATGGCATCGCGTAGCACGCAGATTCGAATTGGAATTCAGGCACTGCTATTTGTCGCGATCATCGGGCTCGCCTACTTTTTGTATTACTCGATCACCGAGCCCTACGAGCGCATTGAGCGTCAGCAGCGAATCACCGAGCAGACGCGCTCTCGCATGGCCAACATCCGCACGGCGCTCATCGATTATGAGCGGGACAGCACCTCGTATCCGGATTCGCTGGACGTACTCCTTCAGCACGTTCGGAATGACTCGATCCTCATGAATTCTCAGGATAGTGTGTTCGGGGGGCCGGTGAACCTGGATTCGCTTCTCTACTCTCCCCGTACCGGCAAGCGGTTCCAGTATGCCGTGAGCGACACCGGGCAGGTGGAAACGTACCTTCTTGAAGATCCCGATACGGATGACCAGATTGGAACGTTGAGCGGAGACCCGACCCAAACCAACGCCGCCAGTTGGGAGTAATACGTTTGCCGTTCGGGTCGGAGTGGAGGAATTTACTCTTTTGCCTCCGGTCGGGCACGTGGGGGAATCGGACGACCGCACGCGGCAGTGCGAAGGGACACGCCTCGGGATGTTCATGAACGGGCTTAGCGATTGGTATGAGCGAGTCGGTCTCAGCCGCAATCTCCATTCAAGGTGAAACGCTCCGATTCGCTGAACTCGAGCATCGGGAGAACAGCTATCACCTTCGGCGCCACGGGGAGCGGACCTTTCCGTTCGATCTGACCAAAACACTACTGCGTGCTGACGGCAATCGACCCCGGGTCGAAGACGTTCGTCGGGAGGTCGAAGACGGTCTGGACGGCACGGAGGCCCGCGCCCTCCGCGTGGCCATCCATCCTCCTGACGGCTACAGCTTCTTTACGCCGATCTCGTCGGACATTCCCGTGCGAGACCGCAAGCGGCAACTGCTGCAACAGGCGGCCCTGGTGACCGGCGTCCGTTCCACCAAGAAGCTCAAGATGACCTCGGACACCGTCCGTACCACGCAGGACAGCGAGGGGCAGCCGTTCATGTGGGTCCACGTCCTGGCGGTGCCCGATGACGTTGACGAGCGGATGGCGGACGTGCGGCGCTCGCTTCCGGTGCGTGAGCATGAATGGATCGTAAGTTCGGAAGCGGCGGCCCGTGTGACGAGCCGGACGGAGCGAACCGGCGGCTCCGCAACCGAGGCCCTGCGGCCCTACACGCTGGCCGTCGGTCAGTATCCAACGCACACCGAGTATGCCCTCTCGCGGAATCGGGAGTGGTACCACGCCCACTATGCGGAAGAGGCAGAGAGCCCGGAGAATCGAGCCTACTTTGCCGTCGGATTCATGAACCGGGTCGACGTTCCGCTCAATGCTGTCGGTCGGTTGTACGTGTACGGGCACGACGTCGATTTGAGCGATTACGCTCCCTTCGAGAGCATTTTTGGGCGAGAGCCCCAGGCCCTGAATCCCTTCCGGGTCGCGCGCTCGTCCGAGGGGGGACCCTCGGAACCAGCCAGTGCATTTGCGCCCTGCATCGGAGCGGGGATTGAAGCGTACATGGGATGACGGGACCCCGAGGCTCGGATCTCTTTCCGGCTCGGTCGTTACCATCCACGGGTGCACGCGAGGATGCGTGTTTCCCGCCGCTTTGCTTTCGTTGCAGATCACGATCCGCCTACAATGAGAATTATCGCCGGCCATTACGGAGGTCACGGGCTCAAGTCCCCGCAGGGCCACGAGACGCGTCCGTCTACGGAACGGGTGCGCGAGTCGCTCTTCAGCCTCATCGACGCACGCATCTATCTGGAGGGGGCCGAGGTGCTTGATTTGTTTGCGGGCACCGGTGCACTGGGACTGGAAGCAATCAGTCGAGGGGCTTCGCTCGTCACGTTTGTTGAGGAGAAGGGACACGTCCTCGATTATGCCCGCCAAAATGCCGAAAAGCTGGGGGTGGAAGACAAGTGTATCTTCATCCAGGCCGACGCGGTCGCCTACCTGCGGGAGTACTCAGGACCGGAGCTCGATCTGATCATGGCGGATCCGCCCTACAAGCTTGACGCCATGCAGGAGCTCCCCGACCTCGCCATTCCGCGCCTCGATGTCGACGGCGTCTTTACCCTGGAGCACAGCTCCCACGATTGGTTCGACGAGCACCCGCACCTGATGACGAGCCGACCGTATGGGCGGACCATCGTGAGCCTCTTCCGCCCGCCCCTGCCGCCGAAGGAGGAAGAAGAAGCGGAGGCTTCTGAGTCGTCCGCCGAAAACGAACCCACCGCGTCGGCTTCCTGACTACCCGTTCGGCCATGGACAAGGACTTCGCCCTCTATCCCGGCACATTCGATCCGTTTACCTTTGGGCACCAGGACGTTCTCAAGCGGGCTCTCCGTCTGTTCGACCGGGTGGAAGTGACGGTGGGGGTCAACCTGGAGAAGGACACGCTCTTTACCACCGATGAGCGCACAGCGCTCGTGCGACGGTGCACCGACGACCTCGACGGGGTGCAGGTGGTGGCCCACGAGGGACTCATTGTTGATCGGGCCGAGGAGGTGGGAGCCGCGGCGCTGGTGCGGGGCTTGCGTCAGGTGAGTGACTTCGATGCAGAGTTTCGAATGGCCTTCGCGAACCGCAAGCTGGCCCCCGAGCTGGAAACAGTCTTTTTCATGACCTCGGAAGAGTACGCCCTCATTAGTTCGTCCATGGTACGCGACGCCCATCGGTGGGACGGCGACGTGTCGAAGTTCGTGCCGCCCCCGGTCGTGGACGCTCTGAAACGAAAGAAGACCGGAGAAATCGAATAAGGCGTCTCCACGCTGCACGCTGTATTGTCGTATCCCTTTACGCTTTGTCTCACAACTGCTTATGCCTGTCCCAACCCAATCCATCCGTTTGAACAGCCGCGTGGCCGACATGCAACCGTCGGCTACGCTTGCTATGAGCGCCCGGGCCGAAGAAATGCGCCGACAAGGACATCCGGTGGTGGCCTTGAGCGCCGGCGAGCCAGATTTTGACACGCCAGATCCCATTTCGGAGGCAGGAATCAACGCCATCGAGGAGGGCTTCACGCATTACACCGAGAATACGGGCACGCTCGAACTCCGAGAGGCCATCTGCCAGAAGTTCGAAGACGACAACGGGCTCAACTATTCGCCGGAGCAGGTGGTGTGCTCGAACGGAGCCAAGCAGTCGCTCGCCCTCGCCATTCACGTCCTCGCTGATGAGGGCGACGAGGTGCTCGTCCCCGCTCCGCATTGGGTGAGCTACCCTGAAATGACCCGGTTTGCGGGCGCGGAGCCGGTCATTGTGCCGACCGGGGTGGAGGATCAGTATCGGTTGTCGCCGGCGGCGCTGGATGAGGCGTTGACCGACCGGACGCGCGTCGTCATTCTGTGCTCGCCGTCCAACCCCACGGGGTCTGTCTACCCGCCGGACGAGCTGGCGGCCCTTGCCGACGTGCTGCGCGACTACGACGACGTGTTCGTCATCTCGGACGAAATTTACGAACACGTGCGGTTCGACGCCGAGCATCGCTCGTTTGCCTCCTTCCCCGGGATGAGTGATCGCACCGTCACGATCAATGGCTTTTCGAAGGCCTATGCCATGACGGGGTGGCGCCTCGGCTACATGGCGGCGCCGCAACCCATCGCCGACGCCGCCTCGAAGATCCAAAGCCAGTTTACGTCTGCCCCGAGTAGCATCTCGCAGAAGGCGGGCGTGGCGGCGCTCAACATGGATTCCGAACCGGTCGAGGACATGGTCGCCGCGTTCCGCCGCCGTCGTGACCACGTACTGGAGCACTTGCGGTCGATTGACGGCGTCCGCTGCCCGACCCCGGAAGGGGCATTCTACCTTTATCCGGATCTCTCCGACTTCTTTGGGCTGGACACGCCAGACGGAGAGACGATCGAGAACAGCACGGATCTGTGCTTCTACCTGCTTGAGGAGCATAACGTGGCTCTCGTTCCGGGAGACGCGTTCAACGGGCCGAACGGCCTCCGACTCTCTTATGCCTCTTCGATGGAGGACCTGAAGACGGCCCTGAAGCGGATTGAGAACGGCCTGACGGCGCTCCAGTAGTCTCTGGCGCTGTCTCGCCGGTGCCCGCACTGTTTGACGAACTCCATGTCCCGTGGACTCACCCTCTTCTTCCCGTTCGTCCTCGTCCGAGGCCGATGAGCCCTCGGTGCCCGACCCTGACGTTGAACCGACTCAGAACGGGCAGGCCGACGTTCCGCGCCGTGAGGCAAAGGATCGGCCCTGGCTGCACGGACTGCTGTTCGTGCTCACGCTGGCCACGACGGTGCTTGCGGGGGCGCAGTGGGTGAATCGGGTGCTGTATTACGAGGCGCAGGGCGAAACGGTGTCGCTGCTCTTTACGACCGTGCCGATGGGCTGGCTGGTCGACGGCCTCCGGTACGCGATTCCCCTGCTCGGCTTCCTTACCGTCCACGAGTTTGGGCACTACTTCGCCGCGCGCTATCACCGCGTGAGCACGTCGCTCCCGTACTACATCCCGTTCTTTCCGCAGCTCAACCTCATTGGGACCTTCGGCGCGGTCATTAGCATCCGGCAGGCCATTCCCAGCAAGCGAAAACTCTTCGACATTGGGGCGGCCGGGCCGTTGGCGGGTTTCGTCGTGGCGCTGGGCGCGCTCATTTATGGCTTTGCCACGCTCCCGCCGCCGGAGTACCTGTTGGACTTGACCGGCCACGAGGCGCTGAAAGAGCACATTCGTCAGTATGGCACGTTTCCGGACACGCCCCCCGATCCGGCCTCGGGGGCGATGGTGATCGTGGTGGGACAAACGCCGCTCTTCTGGTTGCTCTCGCAGTTTTTCGCGAACGTCCCGCCCATGTATGAGGTGTATCACTATCCGGTGCTTTTTGCCGGATGGCTGGGGCTCTTCTTCACGGCGCTAAATCTGTTGCCGGTGGGGCAGCTGGACGGCGGGCACATCCTGTACGCTCTGTTTGGCCCGACGTGGCACCGCCGACTGGCTCAGGCCTTCGTTGTGCTATTGCTGCTCCTGGGGGGGATGGGATACGTACGAGAGGCGCAATCCTATACGGAGGGGATGGGCCCGCTCTGGCAGTCGGGCGCCTGGCTTCTGCTTGCCCTCATTTTCTACGGGTATCTCACGCGCATTTTTGAAGCGATCCGATCCCGCTTGGTGGCGCTCACAGGTCTCATGGCCGCCGTAGGAATCGCGGCTCTCGTTGGACCCGCGCTCTTGGCCTACGGCTACACGGGATGGCTCATCTGGACGCTCCTGATTGTGTTTCTCGTTCGCGTGGAGCACCCGCCGGTGATGCACGCGGAGGAACTGACGCCGACTCGTCGCGTGCTCGGTTACGTGGCTCTGGCCATCTTTTTGCTTTGTTTCAGTATCCAGCCTCTCTCGGTCCTTTGAGCAGTGAATCGTGATGCGTAACCCACACGTCAGGAGAAGCACACTCGTCACGTATCCCGTTTCAAGGATCAACACCAATGCGGGAGGCACATCCGCCCAGATCTGACTCCGAATCCAACTCTTTCTTTCGTGACTGCGAACTGGCACCGCATTCTCGGCCTACTGGTTGCCGTCCTCGTGGTGGGACTTGGGAGTGGATGCGATCAGGTGGCGCCGGACGAGCTGGGGACCGGGCAGCGCCCTTTGGTGTCCGACGTAGTGCTACAGCCGGACAGTGTGCGGGCCGCGGACCTCCGACCCGATCAGGTGCAGGACTCCCTCGCACAGATTCCACTGGTGATTGCAGCGGGCATCACGGACCCGGACGGGGAAATTGAACGTGTCGTTTTTACGATTGAGCCGTCCACCAATCCCAGAGGCACGGCCTCCGGCGCTCTCGAACCACAAGAGGAGAATGTGTACGCCCGTCAGGTCGGCCTTCAGGTGCCCGTGGACGTGAATGAGGTGTATACCGTTCGGGTCTTTGCGGTCGACGATGACAGCTTAGAGAGCAACCAAGGCGTGGGCCAATTTCGCTTCATTCCGGAGGAATAGTCGTCTTCAATCTGTGGCTTCTTTCGGTCTTTTACGTCCGGTTCTGAGGCGGGCGGGAATGCTCGTCCTCGTCAGCGGGCTTATGGTCTCAACCGTTCGAGGGCAGGCACCCGACTGGAAACAACAGGCCGAGCAGCTGACCCCAATTGCGGCGCCCGTTAGCAATCAGGTGCAGGTGATGGACGCCTTGGGCGATTCGCTGTGGCACGGGCCGCTGCTGTCGGTTTACGTAGAGGAGACCGGACAATTTGAGACTGTCGACGTCCCGGTCCTGGAGCAGGACAATGTCGTGTTTTCGATCGCGGCCCAGCCCGACGGGGTACAGTCCCAGGTGTGGGCGGGGCTGGCCTTCGATACGGGAGGCGGAGAGGCCGGGACGAACGGGTTCCTGGTGTCCACGGACGGCGGCACGTCGTTTTCGCGCCGCCCGCCCCAGCTCGACAATCCCGGGGACACGACCGTCGTCTACGGCAACGCAACTCTATCGGCGGACGCCGTCACGCAGCAGGCTAGCAGCACCCCGCAGGACCTCGCGCTTAGCCCCGACGGCGATACGGCCTGGGTGGCGGGGGTACTGAGCGGCCTTCGGTGGTCTACCGACCGTGGGGAGACCTGGACCCGAGCCGTCCTGCCGCCGGACACGAGCACCATGATCACGCCCGGCACGTCGTACGACTTTCGGGTGGGGCCCCGTCGGGACGATGGAAGTGGTCAGCTGAATCACGTCGTCTACAGCGTGCTGGTGGACGAGACCGGCACCGTCTGGGCCGGGTCCGTCGCTGGACTGAATCGATCGCGTGCAGGGACCGTGACGGCGGAGGGCAACCGGGGGTGGCAACGCTACACTTCGGCCGACTCGATACGAAGCGTGACCGGCAACTTCATCGTAGACCTTGCCGAACAGCCGCGCCCGAATGGACGCAATCCGATCTGGATTTCTTCCTGGGCCGACCAGCAGGAGGGGACGCGACTGCAACGGTTCGGCGTGGCCGTGACGAACGATGGGGGGCGGACCTTTCGGCAAACTCTTTTCGGGGAGCGGATTTTCAACATTGCCGCGCGGCAGGATCGAGTGTACGCGGCGGGCCAGAGCGGGCTCTTCGTCTCCGACGATCAGGGACGGACGTGGCGCTCTGTGGAGACGTTTCCCCTACAGAGCGATGAGAAGACGCTTCCCTCTCAGGTGACCCCGCGAGCCGTGACCGTAACGGATGCAGCTCTCTGGCTGGGCACCGACCAGGGCTTATTGCGACTCGGGCGAGACGCGGAGACGACGCTTCAGACGGGGCGGCCCGCGTGGCAACTCTTTCGGACCCAGATTCCGGTGAATCCTGAAGAGCCCTCCGAACAGGTGCCGGACGTGTCGACCTACGCCTATCCGAATCCGTTTGTCCCGTCGCGAGATCAGCTCGTGCGCATAGCCTACGAGCTCTCCGAGCCGCAGACCGTGGAGGTGAACATTTACGACTATAGCATGAACCAGGTGCGCACCCTCACCTCACAGAAGCCTGCCGGTCAGCAAGAGACCGTCTGGGACGGCACCGACGCGCAAGGTCTTCGTGTACCGACGGGGACGTACTTCTACACGGTAGACCTTGGCAACCGGACGGTGGATGGCAAGATTCTCGTTGCAAATTAGGCTTTCTTCCCTCGCGAAGCTGATTCGATTCGATGCGTTCGTCCCGGAACGGTCTACATCCAGTGATTGTCCGCACGCTTGCCGCCGTCGTGGTGGTGTTGGAGATGAGCGGGGGCGGTCTGGTGCACGCCCAGGAGGGCGTGGGGGCAGGGGCGTTTTCGCGGATTGGATTTAATGCCCGAGGACTCGCGATGGGAAATGCGCTCGTGGCCGACTCTTCGGCAGACGTCAGCCCGTACTACAATCCAGCGCTCCTGCCCTCCGCTTCGCGGCAGCGACTGGCGGCAACGGCGGCCCTCCTTGCGTACGACCGGCAGTTGCAGTCGCTCGAATTTACGACCCCCCTCGGACCGACGGCCGGCGTCGGCCTCAACCTCATCCACGCGGGGGTGACCGGCATCGACGGTCGCAATGCCGACGGGGTCCACACCGAAACGCTTTCCACCGACGAGTTTGCCCTCTCCCTTTCTTTTGGCAACCGGTTTCTCGACCGCTTCGCGGCCGGCGTCAGCCTCACCCTCTACCAATCCGACGTGGTGCCGGAGGCCAATCCGGTCCGAGGATTTGGGGTCGATCTCGGGGTGGTGTACCAGGCCACCTCCAATCTGCGGCTGGCGGGAACGGTGTCGGACCTGTTGGCCAACTACGAGTGGAATACGGGCAACGTCAGCGGCCAGTCGCGGGTCGACCACTTTCCGATTCGCGTGCAGATTGGTGGCAGTTATTTCCTCCTGGACGGACGTGTGCGCCTGCTGGCCGAGATAGAATCGCGCACTGTGCAGAGGGATCGGCAGACGGTGGATCGGATTGTAACGACCTCCGCCGGGCCGCGCCGCGAATTTCGCACCGAGACGTTTCTTCTGCACAGCGTCAGAGGACGGCTGGGAGCTGCGTACCGGCCCATCGAGCTGCTCTCCCTTCGGGCTGGGCTCGACCGGATCGGAGTGGGAGGAGCGAGCGGGTTGAAGCCCAGTGCAGGATTTGGGCTGCGGCAGCAGGTCGGCGAGCTCGATCTCCGCCTCAGCTACGCAGCCGTGCTGGAGCCGCACGTCCGGACCCTCATGAATGTGGGCACGATCGAGATCTACCTGTAGCGTTTGGGGTTATTGGCCAAGTTCTGACAGGACGGTCAGGAAGGCCTCCAGGTCGATTCCCGACACGCCCGTCCGGAGTCGGAGGGTACACCAGAAGTCCAGCAGCATCATCTGGGCGGCGTGGATGGGCACCGCGATCCAAAAACTCCGGCAGCGCCAGACGAGTGCCCCGAGCGCGATGCCGCCCACGATGGACAGCAGGGCTTCGGGCCAGGGCTTCGACACGTGCAGGGCGGCAAAGGGGAGGGCCTGCACGAAAATCGCGTAGAGGCCCAGCGTAGGGGCCGTGCCGAAGAGGACGAATCCTCGCCAGAGGTATTCCCAGCCGAACCAATAGAACAGAAATAGGGCCTCGTAGATGAGGAAGATCGACCAGTTTTCCGCCGCAGGCGAGTAGTGGGGATATTGTTGCTGGAACGCACTTCCGTCAGAGAGCACCCAGGTCCCCACGGCGACGAGGGGGAGGTAAAGGAGGGCAATTCCCAGTGCCAGCCGCCAGTTCCCGAGCCCGAGCCCCACGTCCGCGAGGTCGTTTGAAGAAAAGAGCAGTAGCGCAGCAGCCGGAAGCACGAAGCCAAGTAGGCCCTGCATTCCGAACCACCAGCCCCAGCTGGCCAAGCCTCGCCACGTTTCCGGCAGGACGGAGGCAAACTGCTGGAGGAAGAGGTCACGGTCGCCAAGCGTGAACTGCAGAACCACGGCCACCGCGGCGAAGACGAGGACAAACGTCGTCTGTCGGTCCAACGAAGACGCTGCGTCACGGAGCCGGTCCCACTCGTTTTGGAGCACGTCGAACATGCGTTTCGAACATAATTAGGGAGAGGGGGAGTCGAACGCCCGCAGTTTCGTCCGATCAGGGGGAGCGTTGGGCGCTCGGAGGTGCGAAGCGGGCGATGAACTCGTACAGCCGCACGAGACGGTCCATTCGCTGTCCGGGCGTGGCCGAGGCCGAGAAGTCATGAGTCACGCCGGGGTACCGGACGTACTCTGTGTCGCTACCGACAACGTTGAGGCGTCGGTATAGCCGATCCGATTGGGCGGACCCGATGGTTTGGTCGTTGGTCCCGTGCTGGAGCAGTAGCGGCGTCGTGATCTCGTGGGCGTGGAGAAGGGGAGAGTTGTTGCGAAGGGCCGTGCCGGGGGCGAGGGCCGAGTCCGCAGACGGGAGGACTCCTACGGACAGGAGGGGGGAAGCTGCGGTCCGGCGATCCAGGCGCGGCGATGACGAAGGGGGCGACTCCCACGGATGGCCTCCGAACTGTTCCACCACCAGAGGCCAGGGCTCCCCATCTCCGTAGAACGCCTCCAAGTCGTACATCCCATTTAGCGCGACCCCAGCGCGGAAGCGGTCGGTTTGGCCGAGCAGCCACGCCGTCAGGTATCCGCCGTATCCTCGTCCGGCCAGCGCCTGGCGGGACGAGTCGGCCCACGCACGGGTCGCGACCGAATCGGCAACGGCCAACACGTCGCCCCCCGGGCCGGGGCCCCAGTTCTGGAAATTGCGGCGTCGAAACGTCTCCCCGTATCCCGACGAGCCGCGCGGCCAGACCTCCACGACCCCGTATCCGCGTCCGGCCAAGAAGTGGCGCTCA
>JAHENZ010000083.1 GCA_018609755.1 Salinivenus sp.
GGCGAAGGGAAGTGACCGAGTCTTGGCCGATACAGGTTCAAAGATCCAGAGGAACCGCCGGGTGCGTAGAACGCATGCCCGGTGGTGTGAGAGGGACGTGGGGACGGGACACCAATCCCGTCCTCACTCCCTACTCGATTGTCTCTTCCCTCCTTGCAACGAGGAGAGCAGTGAGGAATTGTGCGTTCAATTTTCCCATGCAGGCTGAACGGATCCATCTTCCATCCGTGTGTTCGGACTCGACCGTTTGCTTCCCAGAATTCACCCCGGTTCCCACCGCCTGAAATGACATCCTCAGAAGACACGGTATCTGAATCGGATCCGATTCTCACGATTGCAGGCCCTACGGCCGTCGGGAAGACTGAGCTCAGCCTCGACGTTGCGGAGGCGTTGGACGCTGAGATCATCTCGGCCGATAGTCGACAGGTCTACAAAGAACTCACCATTGGAACAGCGAAGCCGGGACCGGAGGCCCTTGAGCGCGTGCCTCATCACTTTATTGGGGAACGGTCCTTACACGAATCCTTCTCTGCGGGAACGTACGCGGAGGAAGCCAATGAGCGGATTCGAGAGGTGCTCGAGCGGGGGCGTCTGCCCCTCGTCGTCGGTGGGGCCACGCTGTACCTTCATGCCCTGCAGTATGGGCTTGCAGACGTGCCAGACGTGGAGGATGAGGTACGGGAGCGCCTTGAGGCCCGGTTGGAGGAGGAAGGAAAAGAGACGTTATATGAAGAGCTAAAAGAAGTCGATCCGACACAGGCGGAAAAGGCCGATCCGACGAAAACACAACGCGTCATCCGCGCCCTGGAGGTGTATCATGGGACCGGGAAACCGCTCACCTACTACTACGAACACCAGCCCGAGCCTCCCTTCTCTTACACCACGATCGTTCTCAATCGCGACCGAGAGAAGCTGTACGACCGCATCAACCGGCGGGTGGACCAAATGCTGGACGCGGGGTTGATGGACGAAGTGCGCTCGGTCATGCAGATCGACGGCGTTCAACTCGACGAGCCTCCCCTGAGCACCATCGGCTATCGGGAGCCCATTCAGTACTTGGAAGGCGAGATTGAGGACTACGACGAGATGGTCCGTCTCGTAAAGCGCAACACCCGCCGGTACGCCAAGCGTCAGCTTACATGGTTTCGCCGGTACGATGAGTACACGTGGATGGATGCGTCTACGACGACGGCCGAAGACGTGCTTTCATTCTACACGTCCGACTGACGCTCCCCCCTCCCAAGAATGAGGACCTGCCTGCGGGAGAGAACCGTCCACAACTCACTGCATAGCGTCCGCAGTGATTCGCGGTACCACCACACCCCCAGAAGAGTGGCCCCTCCCCACCCGAGGTGAATCCAAAGCCAGTACGGGCCGTCGATGTAAAAGAGATAGGTCCCAATCGAGAAGGTACTGACCCAGAGCCAGGGCCAAGCGGGCCGGTCATAGATCACGCCGAGAGCAAGTACCGGCACAAAGTACCAGGGATGAACGGTCGTGCTCAATACGAGAAAAAAACCAACGGTCAGTAGGCAGGCCCACCGAAAGGACCAGTCACGTCGCCAGTCCAGGTAGTACAGCACGGGCAGAGACGCAAGAAAGAGATATCGGAATGCGGGCCCGATTTGCTTGCTCCAGTCTGCTCCCGTCACGAGCCAAAAGACATACTTCGTCAGATAGTAGACGCCCGCATTAAATTCCATCAGTTTCGCAAAGAGGTCGACTGAAGCCTTGAGATGCGGGAGCGTGTATGGAGCTGCGTACGGTAGGCTAACGGCCAAGACCAGCATCGCCCCGGGCCATACTGCAGTCCACCCGTAACGGCGGAGCAGAAATGGTCCAAATACAAAGGGATATATTTTAATCATCCCGGCACTGGCCACTGCTACTGAGGCCCATCGTCCTCGATGTTCTCGCACAGCCCACACTGCCCCCACAATGCACGGCAGGAGAAGCGCCTCCGTGTGCCCCTGCCCTGCCGTTTCTAGGAGGACCAGTGGATTCCAGGCGTAGAGGAGAAGATTCCGAGCTGACGTCAGTCGACTTAACAACGCGACCCCGGAAAACTCCACGGCCGTGAAGAGTCCCTTCAGCACGTAGTAGCTCACGCTCCACCCGTACGGATAAAACCATCCTCCAACCGCGAATGCGATCTGCGTCAGTGGAGGGTAAACGCTGAAATACGGCTGCGAATTGAGTCGCTCGTAGATTAGAGAGGTGTGGTACTGCGATAATACATTCGCCTCGGGCCGATACCGGTAGGGATTGATCCCTTCCATCTGAAGCCAGCCGTCCCAGATGTACCGGTAGAGATCGTCCGTGAGGCCGGGGAGAAGCGGAAGGAAGGCGAGACGAAGGATTAGCGCCCCCCAGAGGACGTGCTGTTTTGAGAGGGGATCCCGTCGCCACAGGACCACCAGCGCGAGCATGGAGGCAATCGAGGCTCCCACCAGTCCCGGCCACGCCCAGGAATGGGCTGCCAGCAACGGAAGTCCTAACAAAAGAACGCCCGTAGCACCCACCGCGAGCTGGTCAACTCGCCGATCGGATACCGAGAGCTTCTGCATTCTTGTCGCCATCTCACTGGGGCCCCCTAGGAGCTCTGCCGAACGCAATAGCGGAGTTTAGCGAATGACTGCGGCCTTCTCAAGAACGGGTGCGTGGTCGGGAGCATTCACTCGAAACAAGTAGATGCCAGCGGGCACCTGCTCGCCCCGACGATCGCGAAGGTCCCAGCGCACCCCGCCGTCCCGGTTGGCCTCGACCGATAGTGCCCGCACTAAGCGCCCATCAGGGCTGAAAATGCGAATTGAGGCCTCCGTCGGAAGCCCGGCAATGGTCACTTGGTCCCCATGCTGCCGTGCGCGGTAGGGATTCGGATACACGTAGACGTTTGAAAGATCGTCGGCTGACGATGTGAGTCGAACTGTTCTGCCTTCTTCTACCAAGCGATTGCCCTGTGCACTCACCATTTCTGTCACCGTCACGGACGACTCCGCTCCTGTCGCCCCAATCACGAGACCATCCAGGGTGAGCGTGACCGTTTTGGGAGCATCGGCCGATCGGTCGACGGATTCAACGCGTCCTCGCGGGCGGATCTGATATCGGTCAGGGTCGGTGGCTGGGGCCTCCGCTAGTGGCTCGTTGAACGTGAGACGAACGCGACGCTGGCTCAGAATATCAGCCGACTCGATAAACAAGGAGTTGTTGCTTCCAATCGGAAAAGAGACGGAGATCTCGTTCTGATCAACGGACAATCCCGTTGCATCCACCACTGAGGTCCACTGCAAGGATCCGGACTGCCCTGCAACTCGGTCCGGGAACCGAAGGACGAGTGCTTTGCCGTCATCACTGGGAATGAGAGTATTCGGGGAGAGTCCCTCGTCCCCAAAATGAAACTGCTTGGCCTGGGTCGAGGACGCCAAGGGTTCGGAAAACCGAAGTTTCGCTGAGCGAGACTCTGGGTACGAGACGCTCTCAACAACGGCCGGGAGGTGTGGACGAAGCTGGCGGATAGACGAAAGTGGGGACGACGTGCCGTCCTGCCAAGCGCGAAGCGTGAACCGACGTTCGGCAGAGCCTTGAATTACGGCCGATGAGTCGGTCGTCGTACGTACCGGATCGAAGGAGCCTGACGGAGGAGCAGCGAAGACGGTCACTGAGTCTGCCCCTGGGGCCCGCCACGTCAGGTTCACGGAGGAAGCCCCGGCTGGCTGCGCACGAGTCCACACAGGAGGTGGAACGGAAAGTGCCTCCTGATCCACGACGAAACGCGTCAGGTGCTCGCCGGCGGTTTCAGCCACGAGGGAAGCATACCCATCGCCCGAGAAATCAGCAGTCACGAGGGTTCGACTCTGTATAGGGGGCGCCTCACGGTGTTCGTAAAGCACCCGCCACCCCTCCTGCGGGTGTCGGTCGAGGACCATCAAAGTGGGGGCATGTGCAACGACCACCTCCTCCCTCCCATCCCCATCAAGATCAGCAGCAGTAAGAGATCCGTAATCAACGTAGGGACCCGCAACTGGAAGGCGATAGACCCGCTCATACTCATCCTCCCCGCTGCTTCGCCAGACGGTGTAGTAGGAAATCGGAGGCTCTCGTTCCCCCTCCCCAACAGTACTTGGAAAGTACGTCGTCATGGTCACAAATTCTTGCCTTTCGTCTCCAACCAGGTCCCCAACCGCAAATCGATTCCCTGCATCCACCCGGTCGGTCTCATGGGTCCAGGCGACCTCCACCTCGTCGTTCCCCGTCGACTCATAAACAATGAGGTCCCCATCCCTGTCTCCAACCAGAAGATCACGGCGCCCATCAGCGTCAAAGTCACCAGTCTCGGCCGCGGGCTCGTCGAACGCATTTTGGAGCGACGAATCGCGGCCGGTTGTGGTGGTCGGATTTTCGAGCTGCGCTACGGTCTCGTACTGGTCTCCCGACCACTCAAGGAGCTCCCACCGCCGACCCGTGGTTGCGAGGATTTCTCCTTGCCCATCCCCGTCAAGGTCGGTGAGACGCGTCCCGTTCAGCAACGGCTCTTCGTCCGTATCTGTGGTGTCGGCGAAAATAAGTTGATCCGGAAACGCCTGCGACGATCGCTGTTCGAGGAGGAGTGTCCCTGCACCAACCTGCAGTAGCAGCTCCTGAAGGCCATTGTCGTTCGTGTCGGCCACGTCCTTCGGAAAGAGTGTGGCGATGAGGGTGTCTGCCGGTGCAAATCCATCGCCTTGCCATTCGAACGAGCGCACGGAGTCAGAAAGGCCGCCCTGCCTCGACTGGTTGAGGACAATCTCCGGGAGCCCATCTCGATCAAAGTCCGTCGCCTCGGAGAGAAAATACCCGCGTGGGACGGACGTTTCCGTGCGACGGAGCAGGCTCGTATTTTCCTGATTGGACGGGACCTGAATGGTGGTGTCGAGCGTGGTGGTGAGACCACTGGCGTTTTCAGCTTCGATCCGCACATCGGCCGTACCGCCGGTTCCGGACTCGTCGGGCCAAGCCACCCCGTGGCGGCGGACGCGCAATTCACTCTGAACGGTCGCCGTCTCTCCCGACATCTGGATCGTCGTTGTAAGCCGAGTCACGTCGTCCGTGACCACGTCGCCGATGATTCCATTCTCCCCCTCAACACGTCCCGCCCCGAGAAAGTCGACCTGAAGCTCCGGAGCCGAGCGATCCACGATGACGCGCCGCCGATCTTCCACGGTGCGCCCGCTCCGGAGGGTCGTCACAATACGAAGTGTGTACTCGCCTTCGTCGAGTGAGGAGACCGGCCACCGAGCCAGAGTGTCGCGAAAGGTTTGGGTTGCGGTGGGCGCCGCCAACTCAATCCATGGATCTCGCCGCTCATCCAGGTCCGTGGTGCCTTCGGCGTAATACACGGCGTAATGGCGGAAACTCGGATCCAGGGCCGTGCCCACGATCGGAATCGAATCGGACGAGGCGGTTCCGTCGTCGTGGTCTGGCTGTATTATTTCGGTCTGGGCCGGATAAGAACGAGCGAGGGCCTGAGACGCGTCCACGAGACCCGCTCCCGTGGTGTGATCCCAGTTCTCGCGATTCAGGTCGCTGGCCGTCGTGGTCAGAATATTCCGAATCGAGGCGGGCGACAGCGTAGAGTCGGCAGACCGGAGCAGGGCTGCAGCACCAGCAATCTGTGGAGCCGAGAAGGACGAGCCGTTTACGGACCGGTACAGATCGTCCGAAGATGGAGTGGTACCTTCATTGATAATCGACGCCGGAAAATCCGCCGTGTAAACGTTCGTCCCGGGAGCGCCAATGTCCACGCCAATACCGAACTGACTGCGGTTAAATTGAGGCACGCCCTGTCCGTCCTCGGCGAGCCAGACAACCGAAATCACATCGGGGTAATCCGAGGGATAGTGGGGGTCGTCGGTAAGCGTATTTCCCGCGGATCCCACGACGACGGTCCCCTGATCGCTCGCGTATTGTATCGCTTCTTCAATGACGGGAGCCCCCCGATTCCGACCGAACGACAGGTTGAGGACATCAATTCCGATCGTAGCCCCATACACGATGGCAGCCGCGATGTCATCTGATTCGCCCACCCCATCTCCGGCCAGCGCGCGAAGGGCCACGAGGCGTGTGCCGGGAGCAACGCCGGCAATCCCCTCTTCTGGATCACCGGGGGCAGCTGCTGCTACGGCCGCCACGGACGAGCCGTGTCCACTCCGTCGCGTCGCCTCCAGATCAGCCGAGGGATCTGGGTCCCGTTGCTCGAAATCTCCAAGCTCAAGCGGCGACGCCCGGTCGACGAAATCGTACCCGATGACATCATCAACAAAGCCATTGCCATCGTCATCCTCCCCATTCAGGTCGCCGCCCTCACTAGCGGAATACGGGTCAAACCGCCCATTGCCATTGGCATCCTCAGCGTCATTGATCCAAAACTGTCCACGGAGATCCGGGTGGTCGAGGTAAAAGCCAGTGTCGATCACCCCAATCGTCACGTCCGAACCTCCCGTCGTGACGTTCCAAGCGTCAAAGGCCCGCACGACAGGCAGATGATCCAGACTATCCGCCCTTGGATTATTGGATGCCAGTACGGGATTTGATGGGGGATCCCGATCTGTAGAGTGGACCCGGTAGGTGTAGTTCGCATGGGCGTACGCTACGTCCTCCCGCCCTTTCCATCGACGAAGGAGACGGCGGAATGTAGTAGAATCCCGGACGGAGAGCTTGTAAACCGAAGGAGGGGTCGCTTTCCCTTTGCCAATCCCCGTCTCGGAAGATTCGGCGAACAGAGACTGCACCGACTGAACCCCCGAGAATAAGGAGTCAGAGCTCGACTTCGATGGGGATCGTTGCAGAGCTTGCCCCAAAGATGAAGACAGTGAGGCAGGCCGAACGATAAGTTCGGGTTTGGGCTGGGTGAGAGTTTGTGCTTGTGCCTGGGACAGAGAGCCTACGAGGCACAAGACTGTGAGCGGTATTAGAGTTATAGTTTTCAAAACCGATTATGCAATAACGGAGATTAAACAGGCGTGTCACTGAATGATCAACTCCTTCGACACGGACGTCAGGTTGTCAACACCATCCGATCGAAGAACGACGATGTCTTCAATTCGAACGCCGTACTCCTCCTCTGGAACGTATACTCCTGGCTCAATCGTCACGCACACTCCAGCCGGCAATTCATCTTCAACTGAGTATGATGCACGGGGCCACTCGTGCACTTCCAGACCAATTCCATGTCCCAAACCGTGCGAGAAAAACTCCTTCATCCCCGCTTCCTCAATGCAATCTCGGGCAAGAGCATCTAACTCTTTTCCCGTGAGACCCGCCCGAGCGTGTTCTATCGCTTGTTTTTGGGCTCGCCGTACAACGTCATACCCCTCACGTGCTGCTGCACTGGGCTCCCCAAGAGCCACTGTACGGGTCATGTCCGAAGCGTACCCGTCAAGGATACACCCCATGTCGATAACAACGAGGTCTCCCTCTTGCAGCGTCCGATCTGTTGGCCGGGCATGAGGCCGTGCGCCATTGGGTCCAGAAGCGACAATGGGATCAAAGGCCATCTTCTCGGCCCCGCGTCGGAGGTGATCGTAGATGATCTCCGCAGCGATCTCACGCTCTGACTTTCCAGGCTCCAACACGTCGAGAATGTGGTCGAAAACAGCCTCTGTAACCGCTTGCGCTCGGCGAATTTGAAGGATTTCCCGATCCTCCTTTACCGCAACTTGTCGAGTTAAAAGTCCAGACGCGGGAATCCAGGTGATCTCAGGGCAGTGCTCCTCAAGCTTCTGATACCTGGACACCGTAACGTGGTCGGCCTGAAATACCACGCGATCCATCCCCTCCAGCTGGCCGGCGTCCAAAAGGCGCGAGACAAGTCCCTCCTTGGCAATTAACACCTCTGCACCTTCTACTTCTTGCCGCGCCTGCTCAGTGTAACGGCCATCTGTGACGAAAATTGCTTCGTCCGGATCAACGAGAAGGAGACCATTTGATCCAGTGAATCCGCACGCCCAGCGAATATTCGGAAGGTTCGATATCAACAGCGCGTTGGCGTCGTGCTCTGCCAGTTGTCGGCGCACACGATCGAGACGATTGGGCATCTTGAAGGGAATTGCTTAAAGATACAGCCGAGCACGCCTCCCTATTCCTTCGAATTGCGACCGGAGTAGTAATTCGGAGACTCTTGTGTAATCTCCACATCGTGCGGATGACTCTCGCGAATACCGGCAGCTGTAGTGCGTACGAATTGTCCGTCCTCGTACAGTTGGTCAACGGACTCACAGCCACAATATCCCATAGCGGCACGGAGGCCTCCCGCCATTTGATGGATGACTTCGCTCAACGTCCCGCTGTACGGCACCCGTCCTTCTACGCCTTCGGGCACAAGTTTCTCCAACTCGTCTTCGGCATCCTGAAAGTAGCGGTCCTTGCTTCCAGCCCCCATCGCCCCGACAGATCCCATCCCCCGATACGATTTGTACTTCCGCCCCTCGTAGATAATCGTCTCTCCGGGACTTTCTTCGACACTCGCGAACAATCCGCCAATCATCACGGCATTGGCACCCGCCGCCAGTGCCTTCGAGATGTCCCCCGTCTGCTTGATTCCCCCATCGGCGATCAGCGGAATGCCCTCCTCCTTCGCCACTTCAGCACATTCCATAATGGCCGTCAGTTGGGGCACTCCGACCCCTGCCACCACCCGCGTGGTACAGATGGAGCCCGGACCAATCCCCACCTTCACACAGTCGACCCCGGCTGCAATGAGGTCGCGCGTGCCTTCAGCGGTCCCCACGTTTCCAGCGACAATCTCTACCTCATCCCCAAATCGGGACGACACCTCCTCAACCGTCTCAATGACCCCTTCGGCGTGGCCATGAGCCGTATCAACCACCACGAAGTCGACGCCAACCTCCACAAGCGCAGCCACCCGATCGGCTACCTCCGGGGTAACCCCAACGGCCGCCCCGACCCGAAGCCGTCCGTGGTCGTCCTTGCAGGCGTTTGGATGCTTCCGGCGTTTCCGAATGTCTTTGAACGTGATGAGCCCCTTCAGGTAGTCCTCGTCGTCAACTACCGGAAGCTTTTCAATCTTATGCTTTTGAAGGATCCGTTCCGCCTCGTCGAGTGTGGTGCCAACCGGGACGGTCACCAAGTCCTCCTCCGTCATCATATCCTTGATGGGCGTGTCCCCGGTCAACTCAAAGCGAACGTCCCGGTTGGTCACAATTCCCACAAGCTTGTCGGATTCATCTACGACCGGAATGCCCCCGATCGAGTAGTGACTCATCTTGTCCCGGGCATCGGCCACCGTGTCGTGAGGAGAGATCGTAATCGGGTCCAGGATCATGCCATTTTCGGACCGTTTCACCCGACGCACCTCCGCGGCCTGGTCCTCGATAGACATGTTTTTATGCAAAACGCCGACTCCCCCCTCGCGCGCCATTGCAATGGCCATGTCGGCCTCCGTCACTGTATCCATCGCTGCCGAAAGAACCGGCACGTTGAGTTCAATCTCAGGGGTAAGCCACGAGGATGTGTCCACCTGGCGCGGCATCACCGAGGAGCGCGCCGGTACGAGAAGCACGTCGTCGTAGGTAAGACCCTCTCCTTTGATTTTTCGGTCCATAGCCGATTGGAGAGTCCCGTTAGTTGCCGTTTGGCTCGAGTCCATAGCAATCATTCGGTTAGTTAAGGTCGACTCGTTGGCGAAGGTCATCCACTTCCTCGTAGGTTAGGCGTCGCCACTCTCCCCGTTGCAGGCGCCCCGTCGTAATGCTCGCATATTTTGCTCGCTCGAGCTGCACAATGTCATGCCCGAGTGACTCCATCATGCGGCGAATCTGACGATTCCGGCCTTCGTGCAGCTCAATCGCAATGTCGGTTTTCGAGTTCGGATCCAGGTACGCAACCTGATCCGCAGATGCCGGGCCGTCGTCGAGTTTTACGCCACGTCGCAGTTCGTCAATCTGATGAGGCTTTACCGTCTTCTGCGTACGAACGTAGTAGATCTTGGAAACCTCGTAACGGGGGTGCATGAGGCGGTGGGCAAGATCCCCGTCATTCGTGATCAGCAGCACGCCGGTCGTGTTGCGGTCGAGCCGCCCGACTGGGAACAGCCCCGACGGATTCTCTTCGGGAACGCCGACAACGTCGAGCACCGTCTGTCGTCCCTTCTGATCGTCTGTGGTACTTATGGTATCCTTCGGTTTATTCAGAAGGATGTGCTCTAAGGCCCGAAGATCAAGGACCTCTCCATCCACCGTTACCTGCTGTCCCTCCTGCACCCGCGTCCCGTGCTCCGTGACGAGCTCTCCGTCAATTTTCACGCGCCGCTCGTCCACCAACTGGTCGGCGTCTCGACGTGAGCAGTAGCCGGTGTGGGCAATGTATTTATTGATTCGCATGCCGTCCCGATTGGCATGGTCACTCGAGGAAGACATAGAGCGTAATCTACGGTCGTAGGCAACGTGCGACGTCAAACATTTCGCTCCCCGAAAAAGGTCCTTCAGGAGAGTCCGGACACAGCGGTTTCTTCTACCGTTCGTGCTGTTCATCCGAGGAGACATCTCCCTCGGACGCCTCCTTCACCTCTACGTCTTCGTCCTCCACCTCTTCTAGAACCTCCTCCACAGAGACCTCCTCCTCTTTATCGAGCCGAAGAAGCTTTGCTCGCTCCTCGTCGAAGGCGGGGTCATCCAACAACTGCTCCACCTCTCGAAGTGTTGGGAGGTCCTCCAGGCTCTTCAACCCAAATTGCTCAAGAAAGAGAGACGTGGTTCCATACAGGAGGGGGCGTCCGAGAGAATCAGCCCGTCCCTCAACGTCGACCAGCTCCATTTCCAGAAGCTTCCCGATTGCATAATCCGAATTGACGCCACGAATGAAATCGACTTCGGGGCGAGTCACTGGCTGCCGATATGCAATCACGGCGAGCGTTTCCATGAGCGATCGGGAGAGACTCTTCTCCTGCTCTCCAATAAAAAGTGTCTTCACGAACGGGGACAGTGTCGAGCGCGTGGCCATCCGGTATCCCTCGCCCCACTCGTGGATTTCGAAGGCCCGATCCGACGCGTCATATCCCTCATTCAGGCGCTGAACGGCTGCGTGTACCTTCTCTTCGGAGACCTGCGGTTGTCCCGTGACCTCTGCAACAATCTCAGCGATTCGGTCGGCAGGCACCGGCTCGTCGGCAGCAAAGATGATGGCCTCCGCAGCTTCCTCAAGGGTGTGATCTTCTGCCGTAGATGTGCTCGTCGTGTCTGACTCGACTTCGGTGTGCGAGTTGTTAGTCATTTAGATTGCAATAACGGAAATACAACGCTCGACTCACTCTGATGCCGCACCGTCCGACGGCGCCCCATCTCCCGACGGCTGGGGGAGATCGTCCAAGGCCGGATCGTCGGGCTGAAGCGGCTTCTCTTCCCGCTCTTCAATTGCAAAGTTTGCTGGGCCCGCCGACAGATCCAGTCGAAGGTAATGCTGGCGGGTCAACTCCAGAACCGCCAAAAAGGTGGCGATGATAAACCCCTTGCTCCGGCGCCGAACCAAGGTAGCAAACGTAATTCGAGGCTCTTCCATCACACGATCCAACACGTACCGCTGCTGTTCTTCTACCGAATGCTCCAGCGGTTCCACCTCGTGTACCGGTTCGCTGTCTTCCTCCTCTGCCTGATCCAGCATCTCTCCGAGCGCTTCCATCAGGTCGTACACCGAGGCGTCCACTTCAACGTCGTGCTCCTCTTCAACCTGCTCTCGGTGGGCGGAGGCATCGCCCCGAGTAAAGTGTTCTCGCCGGCTCTCACGACGGGTAGACAGCTGGTCGGCCGCCTCTTTGAACCGGACGTACTCCAGAAGCCGCTCGACAAGTTCTCGGCGCGGATCGACCGCCTCCCCCTCCTCGTCCGTCTCGGTCGACGGAAGCAGCATTCGGGCCTTGATGTTAATGAGGAGGGCAGCCATGTAGATAAAATCGCCCACCCCATCGAGATCAATTTCTTCCAGCACTCGAACGTACGCCAGGTACTCGTCCGCGATGCGGGCGATGGGAATGTCGTAGACATCCACCTCATCCCGCTTAATGAAGAACAGCAGGAGGTCCATTGGCCCCTCAAACTGCTGTAGCTCAACGCGGTACATGGGCTATCTAAAACTACTGAACGAACCGATTCAAGAGCCCCACAGACGAACGTCCACATCCCAGACGCGAACGCCAGAACGTGCAACTATGAAGCCTCTTCCTACCAGAAATTACTCTTCAAGCTCGTCGTACCCGTTTGGATGCTTCTGGTGCCACGCCCACGCACTCGCGATAATCTCATCCAATTCACTGTACTGAGGCTCCCAGCCCAACTCAGACCGTATTTTTTCGCTGCTGGCGACGAGCTTCGGGGGATCTCCGGGACGACGTGGCCCCACCTCGGCCGGAATCTCAACACCCGTAACCCTACGGGCAGTATCAATCACTTCCCGGACGCTATATCCGTCGCCATTTCCAAGGTTGTAGACGCGGCTTCCGTCGCCAAGAGCCTCCAGTGAAAGAATGTGAGCCTGTGCCAGGTCCTGGACGTGAATGTAATCCCGAACGCAGGTACCATCCCGCGTGTCGTAGTCGTCCCCGTAGATCTCAATCTTATCACGTTTGCCGGCCGCAACCTCAAGCACGATCGGAAGGAGATGCGTCTCCGGGTCATGGTCTTCTCCCAGATCTTCGGACGCCGCGCCGGCCGCATTGAAATATCGAAGGGCCGCGAAGCGAAGGGCATCCAGATCATCCAACCATCGCAGCGTCCGCTCAAGAATATTCTTCGACTCCCCATAGGGACTGCCCGGCGTTATGGACTCCTCCTCGTCGATGGGGATGGAGTCGGGTTCTCCAAACAGGTTCGCTGTCGATGAGAGAATGAAGCGGCCTACGTCATGCTCCACCGCGGAGCGCATCAAATTGATGCCGCACCGGACGTTTTCGTCGAGATAAAGAAACGGCTTTTCCATCGACTCGCCGACGAGGGACTTCGAGGCGAAGTGCATGATCGCATCGGGCGAGTGCTCCGCCAGTGTGCGATCCACAAACTCACGATCTCGAAGATCGCCCTCCACGAACACCGCCTCCGGATGAACCGCCGCCCGGTGCCCCTGAGACAAATTGTCGAAGACGACGACCTCATACCCTTCGTGCACGAGTTCGCGAACGCCGACACTTCCGATGTATCCGGCACCGCCAGTGACTAAAACTTTCATGCTGATCGTATCTGAGAAGATGGGCACAGCCAGTTCCTACGCGAAAGGCGAGGGCCAGACGGCCCTCGCCCTCACGAACACTCCGAAAAACGTAGGGGGCGACGGAGTTACTGCTTTTCACTCTTTTCCGTCTCCCCATCCTCTTCCGAAAGGAACGGCTTACGGGTGAGACGCATCTTCCCGTCATCTTTCACCTCAAGCAGGTGCACCTTCACTTTGTCTCCGACCTCGAGGTATTCTTCAATGTCCTCCACGTACTCGTGAGAAATCTCGGAGACGTGAAGCAGGCCGGTCTGCTCCGGCATGATCTCGACGAAGGCCCCAAAGTCGCGGATGCCCTTCACGGTGCCGATGTAGTCTTCTCCTTCTTCCGGCACAGCGACGATTTGCTTCACGCGTTCGATTGCAGCCTCCGCATCGTCCTGGTTGGTGGCGGCAATCGTCACGAGGCCTACCCCTTCTTCCTCATCCACGGTAATCTCCGTGTTGGTTTCTTTCTGGATGCTCTTCACAACCTTCCCACCCGGGCCGATAACGGCACCAATACGATCCGGGTCGATCTGAAGCTTCGTGAGGCGCGGTGCGTACTGCGAGAGGTCCTCCCGAGGCTCGGAGATTGTGTCCTCCATCGAGTCGAGAATGTGCTCCCGAGCCTTCCGCGCCTGCTTGAGCGCCTTCAAGAGCACGTCGCGGGACAGCCCTTCAATCTTCATGTCCATCTGGCAGGCCGTCACGCCGTCGCGGGTGCCCGTGATCTTGAAGTCCATGTCGCCAAGGTGATCCTCCTGGCCGAGAATGTCGGTGAGCACCTTCGTCTCGCCCTCGTGCTGTACGAGGCCCATCGCGATGCCGGCGACCGGCTTCTCGATCGGCACGCCCGCGTCCATGAGCGCGAGACTACCGGCACAGACGCTGGCCATCGACGAGGAGCCGTTCGACTCCATCACGTCCGCATTGATGCGGATCGTGTATGGGAACTGGTCCTGCTCCGGAATGACCGGACGCAGGGCCCGCTCGGCAAGCATGCTATGGCCAATCTCACGACGCTTGGGTCCGCGAAGGAAGCTGGCCTCGCCGACGGAGAACGGCGGGAATCGATAGTGGAGGTAGAACGACTTATCGGTGTCGGCAAAGACCTCGTCCACCGGTTGCACGTCTTCCGACGTGCCGAGGGTGACGGAGCCAAGCACCTGCGTCTCGCCTCGCGTGAAGATCGCAGATCCGTGCACTCGGGGAAGATATCCAACCTCCATCCAGAGGTCTCGAACGTCTTCCTGGCCACGACCGTCGATGCGGCGGCCGTCCTCGACGATCATCGACCGCATCTCGTCCTTCTGCACGCTCTCGATCGCATCGTGAATGTCGTCCCGGGTATATCCCTCCGGCGTTTCATTCGCGTCCCCAAGAAGGTCCTCAGAGGCCTCACTCTTGATGGCGTCGATGCCTTGATAGAATTTCTCCTTGCTGTACTCGCCGCGAATCGAGTCGGCCACCTTCTGGCCGTACTGCTGCTTCATCTTGTCGACAAGATCCTCCGGCACGATGTCGGGCTCCCACTCGAAGGGCTCCGGCTCGCCGACGTTTTCGACGAGCTGGTGCTGGCCCCGGCAGAGCGAGCGAATAGACTTGTGCGCCTCGTCGAGGGCGTCGATCATGTCCTCTTCGCTAATCTCGTGCGCCTCGCCTTCCACCATGACGAGAGCGTCCTCCTTCCCCGCCACAATGAGATCCATGTCGCTCTGCGCCGTCTCCTCCATCGTGGGGTTGATGACATACTCCCCATCAACCCGAGCCACACGCACCTCCGCAATCGGGCCCTGGAACGGAGCCCCCGAAAGCATCAAGGCGGCCGAGGAGCCGACCCCGGCCAGGATGTCGGCGTCGTAGTCCTTGCCCGCGGAGATCACAAAGTTCACGAGGTGGACGTCGTGGTAAAACCCATCCGGGAAGAGGGGGCGCACGGCCCGGTCCACGAGTCGTGCCGTGAGGGTTTCCTTATCGGTCGGGCGACCTTCTCGCTTGATAAATCCACCGGGGACCTTCCCACCGGCGGCAAACTTCTCCCGATAGTCGACAGTCAGGGGGAAGAAATTGGATTCCTGAACGGTGTCGCTGATCGTGGCCGTGGAGAGGACCATGGTGTCGCCGAGTCGCACGACGACAGACCCGTCGGCCTGTTTCGCGATTCGCCCGGATTCGAGCGAAAGACTGCGCTCAGGAGCAAATTGAATCTCTTCGATGGTGGCTTGCGGCTTCATAAATGGCTATCGTCGTCAATCAACAAGTGGCGAGAAACGTCACGGGCTCAATCTCAATCATTCGGGCAGTCGACCCGGAGGAATCGGTTTCGCTCCCCCCTATAGAAAAGCGGCATCCCAAAAGCGGGACGCCGCTTGGACTGCCGATTACTTCCGGAGGTCGAGATCGTCGATGATTTGGCGGTACCGCTCAATCTCGTTCTCCTCAAGATAATTGAGGAGAGCACGGCGCTTCCCAACGAGGTTCAGCAGACCGTGACGCGTGGAGTTATCATTCGGATGATCTTTGAGGTGCTCCGTGAGGCGCTGAATGCGCTTCGTAAAAATGGCAATCTGCACCTCGGGCGTGCCCGTGTCGTCGGGTCCATTGCCGTATTCGTCTACAATTTCCTGCGTTTCTTCCTTCGTAATCATTGTGCGGTGTGTGGGTACCTCTTTAGATTATACCATGCTAAAGAAGAAACCGTGAGCGCCGCGACAACCTTCAGGCAGCACTCCACCAATCCACTCCCCGTAAAGACAGCGGATCAGTTCGATCCTTCTACAATGGTTCTGCAATGTCGTTCGTCTTTCGAAAGTTGCATCGCGAGGGCATCCGGGGAGTCAAATTTTTGCTCGTCGCGCAATCTTTGCACAAACTGAACAGACAAGGTCCGCCCGTAGAGATCTCCCTCGAAATCGAAAAGATGCACCTCCACGGTCACCTCCATCTCGTCGAAGGTTGGACGACGGCCAATGTTCATCATTCCGCCGCACGTCTCCCCGGAGGGAAGTTCCACCCGTGTAGCATACACGCCCCGCTTCGGGACAAGTTTTCGAGGGTCCTGCAAGGCAATATTCGCGGTCGGATATCCAATCTCGCGCCCTCGTCCCTCCCCCCGAGACACAACGCCCTGAAGCTGGTAGGGACGGCCGAGAAGCTCAGCGGCCGTGGACACGTCTCCCTCCTCCCGCAAGCGCTCACGGATGTCGCGGGACGACACCACGTGCTGGTCCACCTTCTGCGGCGGAATCACGTCCACGTCAAACCCAAATCGTTCGCCGAGCGTCTGAAGAAGATCAACGTCTCCAGCCCGTTTCCGTCCAAACCGGTGATCGTATCCTACCGTAACCTCCTGAAGACCAACGCGTTCGACGAGAATCTCTTTGACGTAGTCTTTGGGGGAAAGCTGAGCAAAGTCAGACGAGAATGGAATCACGACCAACCGGTCAAGGCCCAGCGCCTCTAGAAGTGAAGCCCGCTCTTCGACCGTGGTCAGCAGTGGAATCGTGTCGCCGTGAACGACGGACCGGGGATGGGGATCGAAAGAAATCAGGGTGCTGGGCCCCGAGCGTTCAGCCGCACGCTCCAAAAGGTGGTCAATAATGACCTGATGCCCACGGTGCACCCCATCAAACGTACCGACCGTTACGACGGAGGTATCGTCACGCTCAAGGTCGTCCCAACCAATCTCGCGTTTCATGAAACGGTGCAACTACGTCTGATTGAGTGCGGCTCGGAGAGTGTCCAAAGACCAGGCTTCCTCCACCTGATGAGGACCGATTGCGGTGCGCCGCAGGGAAGCCAAGTGGGCACCGACATCGAGTTCCTCCCCCAGGTCACGCGCTAAACTTCGGATGTACGTTCCTTTTGAACAGTCGACTCGAAACTCGAGCACAGGGGCCCGCCAGTCCAAAACCTCAAAGGCCTCAATCTGCACCTGGCGCGGGGGCCGTTCAACGGATTCTCCACGCCGGGCTTTTTTGTAGAGCGGTTCCCCGTCCACTTTCACGGCAGAATACATAGGAGGCACTTGCTCGATAACCCCAAGAAATTGTGACCGAGCCTCTTCCAAATCAGCACGAGAAAGGTGGGACACCTCCGTGCGCTCTTCTACTTCAGTCTCTTGATCGTGCGACGGGGTGGTTTCTCCCAGCCGCATCGTGCCCTCATAGGTCTTCGGGAGGTGCATGAACGCCTCCTGGAGGCGGGTCGCAGGGCGAGCAACCAGCACGATGAGAAGCCCTGTTGCCAGCGGATCGAGCGTCCCGGCATGTCCCACCTTACTGATGTCGGTCCATCTCCGCACCGCCTTCACGATGTCAAACGAGGTGCGCCCCTCAGGCTTGTCAATCAATAGCGCTGCGCCGTCATTGAGAGCAGACGGCAGATTCCCCTCTGCGGAGACAATCTCTGGGGGAATGTCGCGCTGGGCGGCATTGGATGGCACCTTCAATCGTATGGTTGAACCGGGAACAGTTTACTCGAGGTCTTCGGCAGGATCTTCGGACGAGGTCCGACGCTCACGCTCTTCACGGATACGATCGAAGAGGTTCTCCATCCGCTTTGCTCGCTGAAGGGACTCGTCGAGAAAAAACTGCAACTCGGGAATCTCCCGAACCTTGTGCCGAATCCGGGAGGCCAAATGGTCTCGAATCTCGGAGTTCAGCGCCTTCAGCTGTTTGAACGTCGCCTCGCGCTGCTCAGAGGTATCCCCCATCACGCTGGCATAGACGTACGCGATGGAGAGATCCCCCGTCATTCGCACGTGGGTTACTGTGACCATCGGCTGAAGCTGGTCGGAATACTCCCGTTGCAGGATGCGCGCAACCTCGCGCTGCACCAGTTCAGCCACTCGTTCTTTATGAATGCTCATGAATCCGTCGGAGGATTGCGCGGCGAGAACGGGAAGAGGAGGAATCCAGAACGACTCTAGCGGTCAGCTAGGCCGAAGGGGTCGGATGCCGATTTAGAACCATTGATCTGATTGCTGCATCGATGGCCTGAATACAGTCCATCGATCAACGGGTACTCGACACGGTAAACGTGACGCGCCACTACTAGACTTCAAGCTTCCGCTTCTCTTCCACGACGACGTAGGACTCAAGCTCGTCGTCGACCTCCAAGTCATCGTAGTTTTCGACGGAGATCCCACACTCGTATCCGCTCTGCACCTCCTTAACGTCGTCATCAAAGCGCTTGAGAGACCCAATGTCTCCTTCGTAGACGACCACTCCCTCTCGGATGACACGGATGCGGTGATCTCGGCTGATCTTTCCTTCGGTGACGTAACAGCCTCCGACCGTGCCAACATTCGGCACACTGAAGGTTTCGCGGACTTCCGCCCGTCCCTTCGTCTCCTCCCGCCGTTTGGGAGAGAGCAATCCTTCGAGCGCATCGCGGACGTCCTCAATCGCGGCATAGATGACGGAGTACGTCCGAATGTCGACATCCTCGCGGTTGGCCGCATCTCGCGCCCCAGAGGTCGGTCGGACCTGAAAGCCGAGAATAATAGCGTCAGAAGCTCGAGCGAGCATGACGTCACTCTCGCTGATGGCCCCAACCCCGCTGTGGATGATGTTGACTGCCACCTCATCGGTCCTCAGCTTGAGAAGGGCGTCGGAAAGGGCCTCAACCGAACCGCCCACGTCCGCCTTGATGATGAGGTTCAACTCGTGGAATTCGCCCTCGGCCATTCGGCGACTGACCTGATCGAGCGACACCTGACTCTTGCGGCGGAGCTCCTGCTCGCGGTGAATCCGCTGGCGTTCTTGCGCAATCTCGCGGGCTTCACCTTCATCCTCCATGACGACGAACTGGTCTCCCACCTCGGGCGACCCGTCACATCCAAGCACAAGGGCCGGCTGGGAGGGTCCGACGGCCTCGATACGGTTATCTCGCTCGTCGAACATGGCCCGCACGCTCCCGCTGTGGTTTCCGGCGAGGAAGGGGTCTCCAACCTCGAGGGTCCCATTTTGCACGAGCACCGTGATCACGTTTCCACGCCCCTTCTCCAGTCGGCTTTCAATCACGACGCCGGACGCCTCTCGGTCCGGGTTGGCCTGAAGCTGCATAATCTCAGACTGCAGCACCACCTTTTCAAGCAGGTCATCAATTCCTTGACCTGTTTCGGCCGACACTTCTGCCGACTGAACGTCTCCACCGTACTCCTCTACCAGAACGTTGTGTTCGGCGAGCTCGGCCCGGACGCGCTCGGCGTCGGCCTCCCGTTTGTCCATCTTGTTGATGGCCACAAGAATGGGGACATCGGCCGCCTGTGCGTGGTTGATGGCCTCGATGGTCTGCGGCATCACCGCGTCGTCGGCCGCAACAACCAGAATCACGATGTCCGTGGCCTTAGCCCCTCGGGCCCGCATGGCGGTAAAGGCCTCGTGGCCGGGCGTATCGAGGAAGGTAATCGCCTCGTCCTCGTAGTCCGTAAGCTCCACGTAGTGGGCCCCAATGTGCTGGGTGATGCCTCCCTCCTCCCCCGCTACAACGTTGGCGTTCCGAATGTAGTCTAGCAGGGATGTCTTTCCGTGATCGACGTGGCCCATGACCGTCACGACGGGCGCGCGCGGTTTCAGATCCTCTGGGTCATCTTCCTCAATCTCAATGGCCCCTTCCCCAGCCTCGTCGACGAACTCCGCCCGCATGTCATACTCATCAACCACAAACTCGATGGTCTCCCGGTCGAGACGTTGATTGATGGAGACCATCATTCCAGCATCAAACAGGGCGTCGATGAGGTCACTTACGGGCTCGCCCATAAGGTTGGCGAGCTCCCCGGTCGTCACATACTCGGTGAGCTCAATGACATCCTCCTGTTCGCGCTCACGCTCGCGACGACGCTGACGCTCCTTCTCGTGACGCTCCCGGCGGCGGCGGCGACGGCGTTGACGCTCGCGACTGGCGCCCTGCTCCAACTCCTGCAGGGTTTCTTGAATCGTTTGCTCGACATCCTCCTCGTCGAGATCCTTGTCCTTCTTCTTGCCTCCCTTCTTCTTTTTGCTCTTCTTCTGTTTCTGCTTCTGTTTCTCTTTCTTCTCGTCTTTCTGCTCGTCGTCTTCTTCCTTGTCCTTTCGCTTGCGTTTGCGCTTGGGACGCTGGAAGCGATTCACGTCCACCTTGTCGACGACCTGGGTACCGCTCAGGCGATAGCGGTTGGCCTTGAGCGTCCCGTCCTCTTTTTCCTCATCGGAAGCGTCTTCGGCTTCAGGGTCAGCCTCTTCGTCGGCCGAATCAGCTTCTGCGTCGGCCTCTGCGGCAGCAGCCTCTTGCGCGGCTACCTCCTCGTCAGAAACGTCGTCCTCTACTTCTGTCGCGTCCTCCTCGGGCTCTTCTACATCGGACGGTTCTTCTGCATCCGCCTCGGCCTCCTCCTGGACCTGGTCCTCCGCGACGGCATCCGCCGCGTCGGGTTCGTCCGCTTCCTCTTCGACAGCATCGGTGACCTCCGGCTCACTTTCGGGCTCGTCCGTCGATGTTGCTTCTTCGGGAGCCTCAAGAGCCTCTGCCTCATCCTCGAGAGACTCTTCAGAAGCCACAGCGGATTCGTCTTCTTCATCAGGCTGAGCGTCGGCCTCCGCGGTCCCTTCCTCCGCATCAGGCTCTTCCGCGACAGCCTCTTCTGTTTCGGTCGTGTCTTCGGGAGGCGCCTCGTCTTCGTCCGACACTTCCGCCTCCGGCGTAGCCTCCTCAACGGCAGCATCGACATCGTCGGCCGGCTCGTCAACCGAATCGGGGGCCTCGGTGTCGACCTCTTCAGACGTCGGTTCGGCGACGGCCTCGTCGGTCTGTTCTTCCGCTCCGTCCTCCGCAGAGGGCTCGGAGGGCGCTTCCTCGACCTCTTCCGTCGTATCGTCGACAGCAGCGTCCGCCTCTACGTCCTCCGCAGCAGCATCGGTCTCCGACGGTTCTTCTTCGCTCTCCTCGGAAGAAGCCTCAGGTTCAGCCTCTTGCTCTTCATCGAGGGTGGCCACTTCGTCTCGCTGGGACGCACTATCTCCGTCCGACTGGGATCGAAGCTCTCGGATCCGGGCAGCCGCTTCGGCATCGTCAGCGTACTCTTCTCGCAAAACCAAGTACGCCTCTTCATCCACGATAGACGCATTGAAGCCGTCCCCGGTCAGGGAATCCTCGTACCCGTGATTTTCAAGGTACTCCACCACCCGGTCGGTCGAGACGTTGAGCTCCCGTGCAACCTTAAAGAGCCGCTTCTCGAATGATTGTTGCTCCGTCGTCGCCATGTAGTAGTAGGTTGTTGCTCAGTCAGCTTGCGGAACGGGGAACCAGCCGTGCAAACTGCAAATCAAATCAAGTCTTCAGTCACAATGCGGCCCTGTCAGTGCCGCCCCTCAGTCAAACGGCGAGGTGCTACCACCTCAGAAAACCGCCTTCTGTAGTAGAAAAGTCCTCATCAAAGGAAAGATCCAAGTCTAAGATTGTACTTCGGATTCCTTCGGCACGGGTTCCGAACTCGGGGACTCCCCCGAATCCGAAGACTCTGCCTCCGGAGAAACGTCCTCTTCTACGTCTTCATCTACCGACGCAGTCTCCTCCTCGGCAGGCGCTCCATCTTCCGTCGTGT
Source organism: Salinivenus sp. (assembly GCA_018609755.1). Classification (GTDB taxonomy): domain Bacteria; phylum Bacteroidota; class Rhodothermia; order Rhodothermales; family Salinibacteraceae; genus Salinibacter. The sequence goes on from JAHENZ010000083.1 coordinate 21,818, forward strand.
CAGTGTCAGTCGACGCGTCCGCCCCCTCCTCTGTTTCTGCGGCCTCAGGGGTCGTCTCCGACGCCAACGGGTCGGGCCCGGACTCGTCGAGCGGCTCAGTAGAGGTCGCCCCAGCCGGCGCCGTGCCGTCCGTATCTGCGGCCTCTGACTCCAGCACCGACTCGACCGTGAAGCGACCCTTACGTATCGATTCAATAATGCCGGGTCCTTTCTCAAACTCCGTCTCAATGATGTCCAGCACGCGCTTCGCAGTTTCACGATCGAGGTTGGCCCGTCGCGCAAGAGCGTCGGCGGACAGCTCCAGCACAGCCTTTCCGGTGTCACAGCCAATGTGCTTGAGCTTCTCGATCGTTTCGTCGGTGAGTTCGTCGCCGAACTCTTCGATGTCGACATCTTCCTCGTCGGGGGGAATCTGCCGATAAACGTCAATCTCAAACTCGGTCAGTTGCGAAGCAAGTTTGATGTTGACTCCCCGCTTGCCAATGGCCTGACTCACTTCGTCGGCCTTCACCTCAACCCGTGCCCGCGGCGGATCCGCGTTTTCGTTAAGCGTGACGCTCGTGGGTTCGGCCGGGGAGAGCGCTCGCGCAATGAGCTCTTTCGGGTCGTCGGACCATTCCATTACGTCGATGTTCTCGTTCGAGAGCTCCCGAACGACCTCGTGAATACGGCGTCCGTTGACGCCAACACAGGCACCGACCGGATCCACCTTCTCGTCGTGGCTTACGACGGCCACCTTGGCTCGATCGCCCGGAATGCGAGCCACCTTCTTAATCTCGACGTGCCCATCATAGACCTCCGGCACCTCCAGTTCAAAAAGGCGCTCCATAAAGACGGGCGAGGTGCGGCTAACGACGACCTGCGGATCGCTTCCGGCGTCCCGCCGAACCTCCTTGACCACCGTGCGGAGCATGTTGCCCTTGCGGTAGTGATCGCCCGAAATTTGTTCCTTCTTCGGCAGAACGAGCTCCGTATCTTCGTGCATCAGCAGGGTCTCGTGTCGTCGAACCTGATAGATTTCCCCGACGACAATCTCCCCAATGAGGTCCGTGTACTCCTCATAGACCTGTTCCTTCTCGATGTCGCGGATGCGCTGCCGGAACGTCTGGCGGGCAGTCATCACCGCGCGTCGCCCAAAGTCACTCACGTCCAGTTCACTCGCGACCTCGTCCCCAACGTCGAAGCCCTCATCGATCTTCTTCGCGTCGGAACGCGTGATTTCCGTAACCGGATCTACGAGATCCCAATCCCCCACCACCTCCTGAATATGGAGAATCTGAATGTCCCCCTGCTTGGGATTGAAGATGATCTCAAATGCCTCATCTGCCCCGTAGCGCTTGCGGAGCATCGCTCGAAAAACGTCCTCGACGATGATCTGCAAGGTGTCCCGGTCAATGTCTTTTGCCCGGGCAATCTCCCCAAAAGAAGAGATGAGGTCTTCGCTACGCATAAGTTAAGCCGAATCGTCCTATGATAAAAACACCGCTGCTCAGCGAGCAGGTCACCACGGAAGCTCAATACGAGCCTGGTTTATCGTGTGATACGGCAATTGCAGCCGATCTCCCGACGACAATTCAAGTTCGATCTCGCTGTCGTCTGCACTCGTAAGATCCCCGACGACGATTTCCTCTCCGTCGTCGCTCTGGTACCGTACGCGCAACGTGCGACCAACGTTCTTTTGATACTGCTGTGGCATCTGGAGAGGCCGTTTAATCCCCGGCGAAGAAACCTCCAGCTTATAGCTTCCATCCACTACGTCTTCCACGTCGAGCAGAAACCCGACCTCTTTACTCACAACCGCTAGATCGTCGTGCCCAAAATCTTCTCCCGAGTCGACGTAGATTTCAACGACGCGCGTGCCCTTGTGCCCCCGAACCGCAACGTCAACCAAAAAGTAGCTGGTGCCCGCAATCACCTCCTCCGTGAGGTCACGCACACGATCAGCAATGGTCTGCTGTGTGGGATTCACAACCCCTCTACGTCGTCGTGAGAAAAAGAACAGCGAACAAAAAAGGGCGGCGTGAAGCCACCCTGTCATCATTCGTCGCAAGTATACCTGCGTAACATACCATTCTGCAAAACGCTTGGCACCCGCCCTTGTTTCTCCGGGTACCCGTGCAGATGCAGCTAAATCGTTGACGCGGAACGGGGCACAATCCTCACTTCGAAGGAGCTCGTGCCCTCCCCAAAATGGGTGCCTCATACGAGAGGACCTACGGACAACAGTTACGCGGGAGACGTATCGCGTTCTTTCCGTCCCTGCAGAAGGTATGCCTGAATAAACGGCTCGATCTCTCCGTCCAGCACCGCCTCGGCATCCGTGATTTTGGTCTCGGTCCGGTGGTCGTTTACCATCTTGTACGGATGAAGCACATACGAGCGAATCTGACTTCCCCACTCAATGCTCTTTTTCTGGTTTTCGATCTTTTCTTTTTTCTCCTCTCGAATTTCCCGCTCCGCCTGATAAATACGACTACGGAGCATGGTTTCTGCCCGGTTCCGGTTCTGGAGCTGGCTGCGCTCCTCCGTACACTCTGCGACGATTTCCACCTCTTCCCCGTTGGAGAGCTCGCCCTCCCACACGAGGCGGACGCCCGTCGCCACCTTATTGACGTGCTGTCCTCCTTTGCCGCCGGAACGGAAGGTCTGGAAGTCCATCGTTCCCTCGCTGAGGTCCACTTCGATGCTGTCGTCGACCTCAGGATAGACAAAAACACTGGCGAAGGAGGTGTGGCGCCGACTGTCGGAATCAAACGGAGAGATGCGAACGAGCCGGTGAACGCCGGACTCACTCTTGAGGTGGCCGTACGCATACTCTCCTGAGACGGTGATGGTCGCGCTCTTGATGCCGGCCTCCTCCCCGGGCTGGTAGGCTACCATCTCAACCTCGTAGTCGTTACGCTCGGCCCACCGCATGTACATGCGGAGTAGCATGTCGGCCCAATCCTGGCTTTCAGTCCCTCCGGCCCCCGGATTGATAGTTACGATTGCGTTCCGCTCGTCGTCCGGGTCGTCTAGCAGGCTCTGGAGCTCCAGGCGGTCGAGCTCCTCTTCCAGCGCTTCGGCCTCGGCAAAAATTTCGTCTTCGAGGTCCTCGTCCTCCTCTTCGGCCAAAAGCTGGAGGGTCTCCAGGTCCTCCGCTCGTTCCTTTAGCTCTTCCCAGGCCTCGACCCACTCCTGCTCCCGGGCAATGCGCTGCTCGATTTCTTTTGCCCGATCCGGGTCGTCCCAGAAGTCGGGATCCATCCGCTCTCGGTTGAGCTCTTCGATCGTTACGCGGCGACCCTCTACGTCAAAGATAGCCCCCGAGCGCATCGACGCGCTCGATTAGGGATTCCAGTTCATCTTCGGTGTATTTCTTCATCTTGGAAAGGGAAATCGGTTCGAGTTAGCGAGTGGCGACCGTTCCGTCTTCACGAAACGAAACCGAACGGGCGAAGAGGGCACGAGCGACGCCCCCGATCCCACCCCCGAGCGCTCCGAGGACGCTGCCCAAGAAAACTGTTGCCCCTACAAAGGCGCTGCCGGGAATGGTTCCCGCAAATGCCGCCAGCGTATCGAGCAACACCCGGAAGGAGGCCGGAGAAACGAAGGCCGAATAGCACACGAGACCTGCCCACCCGAGCGCCGTTCCGCACGCCCCCAGTACCCAGCCAGCGCGATCCACCGAACACCCGGCCACCACGCCGGCAATCACGGTCGCTTCCCATCCCAGCACGAGATGAAGGCCCACGGAGAGAAGGGCAGTGCCGACGACTTTTGCTGTGGTGTAGGCTGCCTGCACAAGAGTTATTGCTGGTACTTCGACAAAAACCGCTGAATTCGAACGAGTGCCTCCTTAATGTCATCCAGTCCGGTGGCATAGGAGCAGCGCACGTAGCCTTCTCCGCTGGGCCCAAACGCCCCTCCTGGGACACAGGCCACCTGTTCCTCCTCCAACAGCTTTCGCACAAACTCTTCCGACGAAAGGCCGGTGGAGGTAATGTCCGGAAAGGCGTAGAATGCTCCTTCCGGCTCGAAGGTCGGAAGACCGGCCTCGCGAAGGCCCTCGACGATCACTCGGCGGCGCTCGTCGTAGCTTTGTCGCATGCGCTCGACGTCCTCCTGTCCGTCCCGGAGGGCCGCGATTGCCGCCTCCTGCGCCATCGATGGGGCGCTCATCACCATATACTGGTGCACCTTATGCATTCCCTGAAGGATCGGCGCGGGGGCACAGGCAAACCCCAACCGCCAGCCCGTCATAGCATAGTTTTTTGAAAACCCACTCAGGAGGACCGTGCGCTCCCTCAGCCGATCGATCGAGGGAACACAAACGTGCCCACGCTCTCGGGCGGTGCCGTAAATGAGCCGGTCGTAAATTTCGTCGGAGACGACCATCAGATCGTAGTCGATGACCAGCTGGGCAATCTCTTCCAGCGTTTCACGTCGAAGGACCGCCCCAGTGGGATTATTCGGATACCCCAGGAAAAGCACTTTCGATCGATCCGTCAGGTGAGGCTCAATGTCGGCAGCGGTGACCTGGAAGTTGTTGTCGACGGACGTGGGGACGTACGTTACCTCTCCCCCGGCGAAGTGCGCATTCGGGCCGTACGAGACGAAACAGGGCTCCGGGATGAGCACTTCGTCGCCGGGATTTAGAAGCGCCTGCATCGCCAGTTGCATCGCTTCGCTACATCCAACGGTCACCAGCACTTCGGTGTCCGGATCGTAAGACACCCCGTACCGCTCATCGTACTCCTTGGCAATCAGTTGGCGAAGCTCCTCCATTCCGGCGTTGGAGGTGTAGCTGGTTCGCCCTCCCTCCAGTGCGTCAATTCCGGCCTGAATGGCGGACGGGGGCGAAACAAAGTCCGGCTCTCCGATGCCGAGCGAAATGACGTCATCCATATTCGCAGCAATGTCAAAAAATCGACGAATGCCGCTCGGGGGGGTTTCCCGCACGTGCTCAGACAGTCGGCTCTTTAGGTCAACAGACGTGGTGGATACGGACATCAAAACGTGAGGGTATTGAAAAGCTCGGCGTTCAGCGTACTGAGTGGACTTCCTGCAGGTTCGGGAATTCCCCCGATTACCCCGCCCCGAAAAACAGCCAGGGCTCCAGTTGACGTTTCCTGCAGGGCTCAGCTACCTTGGAAGCGCTTTGCACTGCTCTCTTTTGAACATGATTCCAGCTTATGTCCGTTCCGCATCAGAATTACATCGACGGTACGTGGAGGGATGCCGCCTCCGGCCAAACGTTCGAGGTGTCCAATCCTGCAGCTCCGAGTGAGACGATCGGCCATTTTCCCGACTCCGGTCCTACGGACGTGGACGAGACTGTTGAGGCCGCTGCCCAGGCACAGTCCGACTGGGCTCGCCGCCCGGCGCCCCAGCGTGGAAAGATGCTTCGCGAGGCCGGCGATCTCCTCTCGGACCGCAAGAGCGAAATCGCGGAAGCCATGACGCGTGAGATGGGAAAGCCGGTCTTTGAAACCAAAGGAGACGTACAGGAAGCCATTGACACGGCCTACTACACGGCCAGCGAGACCCGGCGCCTCTTCGGGCACACCGTCCCGAGTGAGTTGCCGGACAAGATGAACATGTCGATTCGCCGCCCCGTCGGCGTCTGTGCCATCATTACCGCCTGGAATTTTCCGGTAGCCGTTCCCTCCTGGAAGATTCTCCCTGCCCTTGCAGCGGGCAACACGGTCGTGTTCAAACCGAGTGAGGAGGCCCCGCGGAGTGGTCTTCTGTTCATTCAAACGCTTCTGGACGCGGGCATTCCCGACGGCGTCATCAACGTGGTCCACGGTGCAGGAGAGACGGGATCGACCCTCGTGGAGCACCCTCAAGTTGACGCTGTCGGGTTTACGGGCTCCTACGACGTCGGGACGTCCATTGCCGAAACATGCGGACGGCTCAACAAACGGGTGTCCCTGGAAATGGGCGGCAAAAATCCGATGATCGTGATGGAGGACGCCGACCTGGATCTCGCGCTAGACGGGGCCATTTGGGGAGCCTACGGCACCACAGGCCAGCGCTGCACCGCGACGAGCCGGCTCATCTGCCACGAATCGGTGCACGACCGGTTCGTCGAGATGATTGAAGCCGAGGCGGAAACCCTGGTCCTCGGCGACGGCACCAACGACAATACCGACGTGGGGCCTCTCATCAATGAGGATGCGCGCGAGAAGGTGAGGCGCTACGTAAAGATCGGCCAAAAGGAAGGGGCCAACCTTGCAATGGGAGGGTCCCCGGTGTCGATCGAGGGGAACGATGGCTACTTTTTCGAACCGACCCTGTTTACCGACGTGACGCCGGACATGCGGATCGCGCAGGAAGAAATCTTCGGCCCCGTGCTCTCCGTCTTCAGCGTCAACTCGTACGAAGAAGCCGTCGACGTGGCCAACGATACGCGGTTCGGCCTCTCCTCCGCCATCTACACCGACACTGTACAGCTCGGATTTCGGGCTATGCGCGACCTCGACGCCGGCATTACCTACGTCAACGGTCCCACCATTGGCGCCGAGGCCCACATGCCGTTCGGGGGCGTCAAGGATACCGGCAACGGACACCGAGACGGCGGCTGGGCCGCATTTGAGTTCTTCACCGAGCACAAGACGGTATACGTCGATTACTCCGGCCAGCTACAGAAGGCACAAATGGATTCGGTAGAGGAATAACCGCGAGGTCTCGGCTCTTACGTACAAAGCGGGTGGTGACATTCTTTCACCACCCGCTTGTTTTAATTTCGCCCCCGGTGTGAGTTAGAAAACCTAAACCCTATTCATCACGAAGATATTCATTTCCTTCTCGGGAGCGAATTACCGCTTTAAAGGTGTCGTCATCCTGCTTGGCAGACCGGACAATTACGTTTTCTTTTCCAAACCGCCGATATAACAGGTTGCGAAGATTTTGAATGTCGTTCTTTTCCAGATCCGCCAGTACAATAGACTCGTCTTTACCAACCTCGCTCCACTTCTGCGCAATAGGTTCATATCTGGAGGTTCGACCTCGCCCCCCTCCTGCACCTAGTTCACGCTCAGCTTCGTCTCGGTCTTTCACTTCCATTTGAAAGTCTGCATCCATGGGGCAGTACAGATTTAATTCCTAATTTTGACTCACAGTTACAATTTTCAAGTGAGACAACGGTTCCCCCTTTGGTCTACTTTCAAATTAGGATAGGAGCATCAGGCTGTGAAAACAATTGTATTTTACGTAACCTCTAGAATAGTGAAGCCTCACCCCTCCTGCCCGACGTTGTAGATATACCCGTGTTCAATGTCCCCTGCATTCTTTCCATCCATAAAAACGATAGTCTGAAGTCGTTCTACCTGGTCGAATCGCTCCTCGACCTCACAAAGAACGACAGTCGCCTCCGGAAAATCTGTGGACATCTTCCGAGCCGGTTCGATGAGCTTGTCCCCCTCCTCCAACGTTTGCTCCACGGCAAAAGTGACAGCTGCGGCCTGTTGCGGCCCGGACTCACGGGTGTCCTGACGTTCCAGTCCGGACTCGGCCACGAAGGGATGGTCCTGCACTGCGGAGATGTCGTCTGATCCCGA
>JAHENZ010000084.1 GCA_018609755.1 Salinivenus sp.
ACTGCACTGTCAACTCTCAATATTGGGATATAGGTTCTTCAGCTTGATTCGGGCGTCGTCGGTTCGAAACTGCCAGTCAACGGTGGCGTCTGCCCGGTTGCGTCGCCTTGCCCACTTGCGGGTCTGGGTCCGCATCGACTCCAGGGTCGGAATGCGGGCCGAGAGGCATTGGCGAGCAAGCACGCTTTGCTCGATCTCGGCCATGTTTAGCCAACTTCCGTGTTCGGGCGTGAAGTGGATCTCAAGCTGGTGCGCAAACCGGCGAGCCTTCTTCGCTTCGAAGGTCTCGTAGAAGTTTTTGAGCTTGTGGGTGTTGAGGTTGTCCATCACCAGCACCACGGTGTCCGCGTCCGGGTAGTGCTCCGTTAGGAGCCGTCCGACGCACTCGGCCCAGTCGCGCCCGGTCCGTCGCCGACGCGCCATCACCGTTCGCCAGGACGCTAAAGGCTCGAAGAACGTAAACAGGTTCACCACGCCATTGCGCTCAAAGTGGTGATCGTAGCGTTTCTCGCGTCCGGGCTCGGGGGGAAGCGGCTCCTGGTCCTCTCCAATCAACTCGCGGGACATCTCGTCCATGCACACCACCGGTGCCTCCGAGTCGTATGGGCGCCTGTAGACGGAGAGAACATCTTCCATCTTGGCCACAAACCGGGCACTCTGCTCCGGGGGAATCACCCACTGTCGCTTCAGATGCGGCTTCAATTCGTTTTTTTAAGCGTCTGACGAACCGCCTCGTGGCTGATGGCGTCCACAACGCCGAGCTCAACGAGCCGGTCGGCAAGCAGCCGCAGGCTCCATTGGCTGCGTCCCTCCGGAGCTTCTGAACAAGCAATGCGGATGAGCTCAGCCTCCTGCTCTCCGTCAAGCTTCTCTTCATAGACACGGTCCGGGCTTTTTCGCTCGATGGTCCCCCTCAGACCGCGCTCGCAAAACCGCTCTCGAATCGACTGAACAGTAGCGTGGGCAACCTCCAGCGCCTCAGCCGTTTTCTTGTCGGTCCAGGCCGGCCCGTCGGGGCCTTCGTCCACCTTCAGTAGAATGCGGGCTCGCGCCTGCTCAGCAGCCGGACACTCCCCCCGTCCGATTCGTTCGAGGAGGTAGTCGCGCTGCTCGGATGTCAGTTCAACGTGGTACTTCTTAGCGGGCATGGCAGAGGGCATTGATTCACAGGGAGCGCCCTAGCAACATATGCCTCTATATAAAAAATCACGATTGACACTGCAGTAACGGCGTAGCGACCGACATACACACGTACATACGTACTCACTTACACACTGAATACGGTCACGCCTTGCGGGGGCGTACCTCGCCGGGGTTTGGCAGCCAGTGCCAGTCGGGGAGGACGCTGCGGACCTTTCGGGCGAAGAGGTCGGCGCTCACGTAGGCCACGGGGATGAGGATCAGCGTGATGAGCGTAGACGCTGTGAGGCCCCCAATCACCACTCGGGCCAGGGCCGCCTGAATCTCTGCACCGGCCCCGAGGCCCAGCGCCAGCGGCACGAGGCCCAGCACCGTCGTGAGCGTGGTCATGAGGATGGGGCGCAGGCGCAGGCGCCCGGCTTCCGCCACCGCATCGATGAGCGGCAGGTCCCGCTCTCGTCGCATCAGGTTGATGTAGTCGACGAGCACGATGGCGTTGTTTACCACGATGCCGATGAGCATGACAAAGCCCATCACGCTCTGAATGTTGATGGTAGTACCCGTGAGCACGAGCGTCGGAAGCACGCCCACCAATACGAGCGGGACGCTGAACATGACAATGAGCGGATCGAGAAAGCGCTCGAACTGGCCCGCCATCACCATGTAGATGAGCACCAGGGCCATGATGATGGCGATCAGGAAGTCCGTCTGGGCCTTCTGCTGCTCCCGATACTGTCCGCCGAACGTAACCGAGAAGCCCTCCGGCAGTGTGAGCGTGGATAGTTCCTGGCGCGCGCGTTGGACTACCTCCCCCAACACGGCATCGTTCGTAAGCGTCGCGGAGATGTAGGTGACGCGCTGCCCGTTGATGCGCTGAATTTCGGTGGGGCCGCGTCCTCGGTTCGTCGTGATGAGCGTGGAGAGCGGCACGGACTGTCCGTCGGGCGTGCGGATGGAGACGTTGTCGAGGTCTTGGACCGAGAGCCGATCCTCAGGGCGCAGGCGCACGACGATGGGAAATTGCTCCCCGCCGGTGCGGTAGGAGGCGGCCCGGCTCCCCCCGAGATTGGTCTGCACCGCACGGGCCACCTCCTCGGTCGTTAAGCCCAGCGACGAGATCTTATCGCGCTGGAAGCGGATGTTTTGCTCGGGCCGTCCCTCGCGTCGCCCGCTCCGCGCGCCGGCTACGCCCTCCACGGTTTCGAGCCGATTCCGGATCGTCTGAGCAATCTTCTGCGCTTGCTCTAAGTCGTAGCCTCGGAGCTCGACCTGGAGGTCCTCGTTGCCGCCCCCTGTGCTAAAGACGCGGCGGAGAATCCAGAGGCCCGACTGAGCGCTCACGCGCACGTCAACGCCGGGCACTTTTCCGACCACCGCCGAGCGAATGCTGTCGGCCAGTTCGAAGGTGTTGATCTCGCGTTCCCCGGCGGACGAGAGCTGGACTTCCACCTCGGCGCCCCAGGGCTGTACCTGCTTGGCAAAATTCTCGACGTCCTTCTCCGGCAGCAGCGGCTTCACCCGCTGCTCCAACTCGTCGAGGTATTCCATCACCACGGCAATGTTGGTTCCCTGCGCCATTTCCAGGTCGATGTCGATCTGGTTGGCGTCGGTCTGGGGCGCCAGCTCGATGGACACGAACGGCCAGAGGGCAAGGGCCCCGCCCAGCAAGACGGCCGTTGCCACGAACACCGCCAGCCGGTGATTGAGCGCAGCCCGAATACCGTTGGAGTACTTGTTTTCCAGGGCCGCAAAGGCACGCTGAAACCACGACTTGGACGTGTCGTCCGTCACGTCGCCTTCGCCGGCGTCCACCGTCAGGAAGCGACTCGCCATCATCGGCACCAGCGTGAGGGCCACCAGGAGGGAGCACACGAGGGCAAAGACCACCACCAATGCCAGTGACTGAAAGAGGGCCGCCGTCGTCGTGCGGGCAAAGACGAGCGGCAGAAAGATGACGGACGTCGTGAGGGTGGACGCAATGATGGCCCCCGCCACCTCGCGCGTGCCGATTGAGGCCGCCTCCTTTAGAGATCGTCCATTCTCCTCCCGTTGTCGAATGATATTCTCTAAGACGACAATCGCGTTGTCGACAATGAGGCCGACCCCCAGGGCCAGGCCCCCGAACGTCATTTGGTTCAACGTGAGGTCGTTGAAGAAGAGGAGGCCGAACGTCGCTATGATCGAGATTGGGATCGACAGCGCGATGATGAACGTGGTCGACCCGTTTCGGAGGAAGAGGTACAACACTAGAATGGCCAGCAGCGAGCCCCAGATGGCCGAATTCTGAACGTTGTTGATCGACTTGCTAATGAACTCGCTCTGGTCGCTCACGACGGTGAGGCGCACGTCGTTGCGCGACTCGTTGACCCGGTCGACTTCTTCGCGGATTCGCTCGGCCACGCTCACGGTGTTTGCCCCGCTCTGCTTCTGAATTTCGAGGCGGAGCACCGGGATTCCGTTCAGCTCCGCAATCCGGTTCAGATCCTCATATCCGTCTACAACTTCGGCGACGTCCTCCACTCGAATGGGGGTGCCGTCGGCCATTGTGACGACCGTCTTGCGGATCTGGTCGATCGACTCGTACTCGCCCTGCGTACGCACGTAGAGGTCCTTCAGCCCCTCCTTCACGTTCCCGCCCGGCAGGGCCACGTTCGATTGCCCGATGGCCTGCTGCACCTGCGCGGCCGAAAGGTCATAGGCGGTCAGCCGATCACGATTCACGTTGACACGGATCTGCCGGTAGATGCCCCCCTGGACGTTGATTGTGCCCACGCCCGGAATCTGCTCGAACTGCTTGCTGAGGTTGCGCTCCATCAGGCGCGTCAACGACGACAGGTCCCGGCGGGACTCGACGGCAATGGAGACGATCTCCTGGCTGTTCGGGTCGAACTTCCAGATGCCGGGCGGTTCGGCCTCCACCGGCAGGTCGTCGCGGATGCGGTCGAGGGCGGCGCGCACGTCGTTGGCCGCAGCGTCCAGGTCGGTGCCCTGCGCAAACTCCAGGTTGACCCGGCTGCCTCCCTCTTCGGACTGCGAGGTGATCCGCTCGACGTTGGGCACGCTGGAGACGGCGTTGGCCACCGGATTCGTAATGATCTGCTCCATCTCCTCCGGGCCCACGTTCGGGTAGTTGGTGTACACCGTCACGCGCGGATACTCGATCTCCGGCAGGAGGTCCACCGGCAGATAGTAGAAGCTGACGGCCCCGACCACAATTATAGCGAGGAACGTCATCGCCGTGGCAACGGGGCGGCGGATGGAGGTGTCGTAGAGGGCCATGGGGTTGAGAGGTCGGGCGAGAGCAGTGCGAAGAGGCGGGGACGATCAGCGGTCGTTGGACGAAAGCGCGGAGAAGGAGCTGCTGTCCATCGGGGCCGTCTCGGGGGCCGTCGCCGAGGACTGTGTCGAGTCCGTGGTTGCCGAATCTGCGTCGCCGAAGCGTTGCTTGGCGATGCGCTGCTGGCGGTCGAGAATGCGGTAGAGCAGGTCCGTGTCCTGCATACGCTGCAAGGCCATCAGGCGGGACCAGGGCATGGGGCGCACCCGGGCGTCCACACGCTCCTCGCCGGCGGCGCTCAACAGATTTTGACCGACGGTTACCACCCAGTCGCCAGGCTGGATGCCGCGAACACCGGCCGTCTGGCGTCCCTCAGCGATGATGTTGACCTCCCGGAAGGTGGTGGGCGTGGGCTGGGTGAGGGGCGGCGGGTCCTCGGCACTGTACGAGTCCGGCGTCTCAACGGAGACTTCTGTACCCAGCGTAGGCGCCACAAACACGCCCCGGGTTCCGGTTGTGGGGTCCTCATAGATGGCGCTCAGCGGAATGATGGTTGCCTGCTGGCTCTCGCCGTACGCTATGTCCACTTCCACGAACATGCCGGGACTGAGCACTCGATCTTCGTTGGAGACCACAATTTCGGCCTCGGCGCTGTACGATTCGTCGCTGAGGAAGGGAGACATCCGTGTGATGGAGCCGCCGAGGGTTGTGTCTTTGGAGGGTACGTAGATGCGGGCGGTTTGGCCTTCCTGCACTTTCCCGAACATCTTGTCCGTCACCTGCACGCGGACCTTCACCGTGTCGAGGTCGCCCATCGTGTAGAGCCGGGTGCTCCCGTCGACGCGCTGTCCTACTTCTACGTTGCGGGCGCCCACGTAGCCGCTGATGGGGGCGCGCACGACGGTTTGTCGAAGGTCGGTCTGCCGCTCGTCGAGCGTAGCCTGGGCCTGTGCCACTTGCGCCTTGGCCCGTTCCAGGGCCGCCTCGGCACTTTCTACCTCCGATTGCAGCGTCTCCAGCTCCTGCTTGCTCTGGAAGTCCTGCTCCGCCAGCCGCTCGGTCCGCTTCAGCCGCGCGCGGAGCCCGTTCAGATTGGAGCGAGCGCTCTGTGCGTCGGCTTTTGCGATGCGGAGGGACGCCTCGGCCTGTCGGACGCGCTCACGGTACACGTCGTTCTTGAGGCGAACCAGCGGCTCGCCTTCCTGAACGTATTCCCCCGTTTGTGCCTCGATGGACACGACCGGCGCGTTGATCTCGGGATAGATAGCGACCTGGTTGTGAGCGCGGACCGTGCCGCTCATGCGCTCCTCCAGGGGCAATGAGCCGTACTGGGCCTGCACTGCCTCCACCGACGGCGTGCTGCTGGATCCCGGGCCGCCGCCCCGAGGGCTCGAAGATTCAGACTGCCCGTCGCTAGAGGAGGAGCCGCAGCCCGTAATCGTGAAAATGGCGACCAGCAGGACGCCGAGAGAGCGAAAAAGTGAGGGCATGGCGGGAAAGGAAGTTGGCAAAAGAGGAGCGCTGGCTGGAGGGGGCGAAGAATCCCGCTCAGTGTGCATACGCAGGAGCGTCGTGTCAGATGGTGACGATGTTGGTTGGATTTAGGCTACTGTTCCTCCGGCTCTCGTAGGTGCGGGGGAATCACTTTCGGAACCGTCCAAAGGTAGAGATACGTGTCTTCGTATTGAACGACTTCGTCGGGCTCCCACTGGCCCATGTCGAAGCCGTGGGATACCACGCGTGTGCCCGGCTCCAATTCCTCTAAGAGTTTGGGACGCAAACGTTTATTCACGTCCGGGAGAAGGTAGAGCGTGACGACCGTTGCGTCGCTGATGTCCGCTTCGAACAGGTCGCCCTGCCGAAATTCGACCCGGTGGTCGACGTTTACGAGATTCGCTTGCTGCCGCGCCTGCTGGACGAGGTCCGGCTTGATCTCGATCCCGACCCCGCGTGCGTCATACTCCTGCGCGGCCGTGATCGGAATGCGTCCGTCCCCGCTGCCCAGGTCGTAGACGACGTCGTCCTCGGAGACGTTGGCGAGCTCCAGCATTCGATTTACAACTTTTTGCGGGGTGCGGACGAACGGGACGTCCGCGTCTACCGTCGTGTCCGACGGCGTGGGATCGACGATCGAGGTTGTACTCGTGTCAATGTCCTGAGCCCATCCGGCGAGGGGGGCGGCCCCTCCCAGCAGCAGGAGGGCCGTGGCGGCGGCGAGCAGGCGAAGAGAACGAACGTGCATGGCAAGGCGAAGGATGGAACGGGGAGAACGGTGGGGGGAGCGGTTGGGTTAGGTCTCCGCAGGTTCGCGCCGCCGGAACCAGAGGAGGGGCACGCCGGCGAGAAGCACCCCGGCTCCCAGGAGTGCCCCGATGCCGGTGTACGCGAGACTCGACCACAGCATGTAGGCCGACGCCAGGCAAAAGACGAGCGGCGTTAGCGGGTAAAGGGGGACCTCAAAGGGGCGATCCACGTCGCCTTCTGTTTGGCGGAGGACGAAGAGGGACACGCCCGTGGCGAGAAAAAAGAGCCAGAAGACGGGCGCCGTGTAATCTACCATCGACTGAAATCCCTGTCGGGTGGCGGCCCCGACCCCGACGAGGGCGAGGGCAATTCCGCACTGAACCCAAAGGGCGTTGGCCGGAGTGTCGGTCCGATCGTTCCATACACCCAGGAGCGAGAAGAGGGGCGTGTCCCGGCCGAGGGCGAAGTTCGTGCGGGCGCCGGTAAAGATGGTGGCGTTGGTCGAGCTGAGTGCTGCGACCACGACCAGCAGGCTCAGGACGATGGCTCCCGATTCGTCCAGGGTGGCGCGCATGAGGTCGGCGGCCACGGCGTCCGCGTTGCTCACTCCCGCCACGCCCAGCCCGTTCAGGTAGGCCCAGTTCACGAGCAAGTAGAGGACCGTAATCAGTCCAATACTGATGAGCAAGGCGCGCGCCATGTTTTTCTTGACGTTTCGCAGCTCGCCGGAGACGTAGGCGGCTTCGTTCCATCCTCCGTAGGTGTAGAGAACGAAGACCATCGCGCCTCCGATTTGACTGGAACTCCACCAGCTCTCGGTGGGATTCGGCGCGGCCTCCGCGGCAGACTCGGGCGCGAGGAACAGCCCGGCGCCCACAATGAGAAGCAGGCCGAGGACGGTGGCTCCGGTCAGGACCTGCTGGGTCGTTTTTCCCCACTGCACCCCTTCGGCGTTGAGGAAGGTAAAGAAAAGGATGGCCAGGGCAGCGTAGAGGGACGACGAGTAGGCGCCGAGTGAGAAAATTTGGGACGCATAATCGCCGAAGACGAAGGCAATGAACACAATCGATCCCGTCTGAATGACGGTGAGCCGGGCCCAGGCGAACAAAAAGGCCATCCAGTCGCCGAAGGCGCGCTGGAAGTAGTAGTAATCCCCGCCGGCGTGCGGGTAGGCCGAGGCCAGCTCGGCGTAGCACAGCGCGCCGATGAGGGTTACGACGCCGCCGAGGCCCCAGACGAACAGAATGCCCTCGAAACTTGCGACGGTTCCTGCAACGGGGGCCGGATTGCTGAAAATACTGGAGCCCAGGACCACGCCTACGGTAAGGGCGACGACGTCGAGTACCGAGAGCGTGTCTGGAAGCGATGTGTCCGTTGGACGACTCATTGCAGCAGTGGTTGAGGAAAAGTCAGCAGTCGAGAGTCGCCTCTACTGCCTCCTGTCTGCGATGTTGTGCGGACACAGCCCGCCCGGGCGTTCCTGTGCCTACGTGTAAGATGCACCTGAACTAAGAACGACGGCCCCTACATTTGATTCCGGACCGAAAACGAATCACACGCATGACGCGCCGAGATGCATCTGGGGGGATTGGAGCCAAATGGCGGGGGGAGGAACCAGGCCCCATTCTTCCGAGGGAAGGTTAGTCGAGACAGGCCGCCACCTGCTCGGCATCCAGACGGAGGCGCGGTTCTTGGGAGAGCAGTCGTCGGGTATAATCCAGGTCCTCCGGCGTGTTGCAGTGGAGACGGAGGGGAGCGTCTTCGGGCAGCCGAACGGCCGTCACGCGTTGTTGCTGGGCAAGAGTGTGAAGGAAACGACCGAGCGTATCCGGATCTCCGCCGCGCTCCAGATAGGAGCTCAGTGTGTTGAGAGCCCGTCGCGAAAGAAGATACCAGGACGGGCAGACGCGTGTAGAGGAGGACTCTTCCGGATCTTCCACGAGACCCGTTACGCGAGCGCCGTCGAGTTGGAGCGTACTACTCTGCCGTCGTTGGGTCGGATCCGGTTCGTAGAGGGCGAGGACACGACTGGTCGTACCGTCGTAGTCGTTGAGGATGGGCGCCAGTGGAAAGCGATACAAGCTATCGCCGCCACTCACGAGGGCTCCGTCGCTGGGGAGGCCCGTGCGCTCCAGCAAAAAGCGGAGGTCTCCCACGGCTCCGAGCTGCTCGTCAGGGGCCGAGACGCCGTCGTTGTGAATCTGGAGCGGCACGTCCTGCTCCTCGAAGACGGATGTCCACCCAGAAGCCCATTCCTGAAAGATCCTCGCATGGCGGTGGTTTACCGCAAGGTGGATGGCGTCGAGTGCTTTCCAGTGTCGGAGATCATCCAACAAGTAGTCCAGAATGGGGCGGCCGTCGAGGGAGAGCAATGATTTGGGAGTCTGCTCGGTCAGGGGGCGCATGCGGGTGCCGAAGCCGGCGCAGAGGAGGTAGGCAATCATGACGTGGAGAGCCAGTGTACCGATGGCGGCTCCGAGCCTTTCGTTGGACGGAGTGCCTCGGTCTGGTATGGGAGTGTGTGGGTTTGAGCGTCTGGAAGTATTTGGTTCTGCTTCTCATACATCCATACTCACAAACGCCCAGACGCCCATGCACTCTTCGGTGGAGAAAGGCGAATCAGGGCGGGAGGTAACGGACGATCGTCAGAGGTACAGTCTCAGCTTGCGGCGGCTTTCAAAGCGCCAATCACGTCGTCGTGGACCGCACCGTTGGTCGCCACGATGCCTGTATTCTCTCTCAGCAGGCGGCCGTGGGTGAAGTCGAGCGAGTTTCCGTACATGTCGGTCACCGTGCCTCCGGCGGCCTCCACGACGAGTGCTCCGGCGGCGTGGTCCCAGATGCGCTCCGTGTAGTCGGTGCCGGGGCGGGGGAGGCGGAGATAGATGTCGGCATTTCCGGTGGCGACGACGGCGTACTTGGCCTGGCTGTCGATGCGAAACGGGTCGGACGTGATGCCGAGGCGCTCGGCCACTTCCACGGCCAGATCATGGGAGCTGTGCGAGGACACGAACGACTCCGTAAATCGGCTCCGGCTCGGGTCTGTGGTGTCGCTAGTGTGGATCGGGGTAGGGGCCGTCTCATCCGCCAGCGATCGCTGTCGGGTGCCCTCACCTCGAACGGCGAGGAACACCTGTCCTCGGGTCTCGGGATCCTCGTCCGTGAGATCGGACGGCAGGTGCGGGCAGCAGAGCGCAGCGACCTGCGGGACGCCGTCTTCGATGAGTGCCAGTGCAATTGCGTACTGATCCCCACGCACAAAGCCCTTCGTTCCATCAATGGGGTCGAGCGTCCAGAACCGGTCGCTGTACTCGCGGGCGGTTCCGTGGTCGATCCAGGCGTAGACGCCCTCGGGTCCTGCGGCCGGATGGTGGGCCTGCACGTACTCGACGACCTGATCCCGGACGTCGGAATTGTCAGGATTCTGCAGGGCAGAGGAGTCCTCCTCAGCAATCACGGGATCCTGAGGGAAGGCCTCCATGAGAGCACGACAGATGAGCGCCTGGCTTCCGAAGTCGGCCACGGTGACGGGCGTACGGTCATCTTTTTCCAAAACCTCCCCCTTGCTCTCCCGGACGGATTCGGTCAACTCGGCGGCGGCCTGAACAGCTTCGAAGGCGACAGTGCGTTCCTGCTCGTACGACTCGGACATAGAAATGGAAATCGTCGGTGAAAGAATAAAGCGTGCCCCTCTACGATCCTTTCTCCAGCCTGTTCTCGAAAAAGAGGAGCCCCGAACGGAAGCCTATACATCGCAGCCGAAAGTGAAGGCCTTCGCACAGAAGCGGAACCACGAGGCGTTAGGAGGGGCGGGGGGCAGTGGAGCGAAGGAATTGCGCGACCGGGGGGACGAGAGCCGGTCCCATCTCCTCGGGGATGTAGTGCCCGATCGTCGGATAGCGGTGAGTGGTGACGGTTGAGAAGAACGATTGCCAGCGGCTGAGCGTCGACTCGGAGCCGAAGGCCGGATCGGCCATTCCCCAGCAGAGCAGTGCCGGGCAGTCTCGTAGCGCCGACCGCCGGGTCCATAGGTTGCGGAGCCACGCCGTCTCGGTTCGAAGGCTACGGGCGAGCATCCAGCAGGCTCGCCGACGGGGGATGGTGTCTAACGCTTCGGCGTAGGAGAGAAGCCAAGAGGGGAAGAGAGCAGACCCAGGACCTGTGGTGAAGGGCATCACCAATCGGGCAAAGACGTTCGCCCGTTCGAACAGACGGCGCCCGAGGGAGGTCCCGATCAGCCTACTAAACCATTGGATGAGGGGGCGATGGTTCAATGGCCACGCCCAGGTATTGAGTAGCACGAGGCGCTGCACCTTATTTGGATGACGTAGAGCGTAGGCCAATCCAATGGGGCCGCCCCAGTCGTGCATCACGAGTGTAAGATGCTCGCAGTCGAGACTGGAGAGAAGAGCTTCGATCCGGCTGGCATGGGAGGGCGGGCGATACGACCCTTCAAGGGGGGCTTCAGAGCGACCGAAGCCCAGCAGGTCCGGCGCGATACACCGATACTCGGAGGCGAGCGCATCAATGAGGTGACGGTAAAGCCGGGCACTGGTTGGATTGCCGTGAAGAAATGCGACGGGTGGACCCTCTCCCACATCGGTATAGGACACGCGTCCGGTGGGGGTTTGGATCGTCTGCGTCGTCATTTTTGGAGCACGAGACCACTTTTGACGGCTTGTCTTGTGCGGAGCGAGAACGGGATTGAGCGTTCGTCGTTCAGCCCGCACTGTTTCGACTGATCTCTCTGTCGATTGGGTGATCCGCTGCACCCATTTCTGCATTTTCATGACCGCCCCCTCCGATGATCAAGAGCAGAAGACACCCCGCTGGGTACCGTATACGCCTCCTCCGCTCGACGGATGGGACCGCCTGTGGGACATTCTTCGGCGTTTAAGCTTTCCGTTCGTGGCAGTTCTCTTCGTCGGTGGGATCGTAGGATTTTTTTACTGGGCAGACCAGTTGGAGAGGGGACGGGCGCAGGTGTCGTCTGGGAACGTGCAATCGTCGCCGGAGGACCGATCCACCTCCGGTCTGAAGCCGTCGGCAGACAGTGCCCGCTTGTCCGTCCGATCGTCTCCCAGGAATGCGGTGGTCCGGCTGAATGGAGATTCTTTAGGGCGTACGCCACTCACAGATCACCCCCTGGACCCGGGCGCGTACATGGTGTCGATAGAGGCGTCCGGTCATTCCCAAACCGATACCGTCCTGGTGCTCACCGGAGATGAGGACGTGCGACTGCAGTTTGCCCTCCGCTCCCAAACGGGCGAATCGACACAAGCGACTCGCCCAACTGCGACCCGGTCGTCTCCCTCATCTCCGACCGAGGACGTCTCCTCCCAACCGGCTGCGCGTTCAGCCCCGCCCGACCAGCCGCCGGATTCACCTCCCTCCTCCGGCGCCCTGTACGTAACCTCGGAGCCTGTGGGGGCCACCGTGACCGTGGGGGGCACTGAGCGAGGACGTACGCCTCTCACCATAGAATCACTTGAAGTGGGGACGGCGCCGGTGGCGCTAACGATGGACGGCTACCAGTCCTGGGATGCCCAGGCGACCGTCATGGCTGATTCTACTCATCGTATCCACGCCGAACTCACGCAGAAAATGGGGAGACTTCGCGTTCTGGCTCGTCCGTGGGGGACTCTTTACATCAATGGAGCCCTTCAGGCCCGAGAGTTGGACGTGTGGTATGAAACGAAGCTCCCGGTTGGGACTCACCGCGTGAGGGCCGTGCACCCCACGCTGGGAACGAAGGTCCAGACCGTAGAGGTGCGAGCCGACGATGAGACGTCGGTGGAGTTCGATCTGGCGGCTGAGGAGGCGGAGGAGCCCCCCTCGTGACGGTGCCCGTCTCTTTCAGACGTAACGCATATTTCTACATTTATACTTCCGGACGAGGTGTTCTCTCCTTTTTGTGGTCTCTTCCAAGGTCTTTGATGCATCTCTCTGATGTTTATATTTTCTCACGTCAGTGCTGATCGGTCTTCCGGGACAGTGGAAGTCGGGACTGAGGCTTCTCAACGGCCGTCTTCGGAGGCGGCGGCGAAGGATGAACTGGATCGATATTCTGAGGAATTTGCAGCACTGATCGAGCAGCATCCGCCGGTCCCGAATGGGACTCCCTCCGATTGGCTGCGTCGTCTGCCCGATGAGGTATTTCAGTACTATCAGCATGGAATCTCTACGTTTGGCCAGGAGGCCGAGTCCACCGATCAGCGGCGCGGACGACTTTATCTGCTGCACACGTCCCTGGTTTTCATGTGGATGAAGTGGGGGCGACAGCAGGTTCGTGAGCGATTTCCGGACCATGCGAAGAAGGGCACGAGACGAGTGGGCCGGCTCGCTACACTTGAGTACTACCGGCGGGGAGACATACTGATCGACTATGAGGTGGAGGATTGGTTGCACCAGCCGGTTGAGGAGTGGACGGCTACAGTTCACGCTGCCGGTGTATCTCCCGATGCGGTGCTGGATACGTCGCTCCGAGAAGCCGTGCAGGAGAATGATGAGGTCACCATGAGCGTGGCGCAATTGTCCCATCTTCTCGAAGAAGGCGCGATTCCGTCACGCCACGAGTTGTCGCTGGGATGAGTGCGCCGAATGCATCACAGTTGAGGTGGAAAAGGTGGTGTGGGAGGAATGGTACCCGCGGGATTGCGTGAAAGACGCACGCAGGACGAACGACAGCCGTATGGGGTTCTAAGGGCGATGGCCGAGGTTAGAACCTATCCTACGTTTGAGTGGGGTCTTGGTCGCCTGCCCTTCGTTTCCTCTCCGCGCTCCCATGCCTGTATCTCGATTTTGGTCAGTGGCTCTGCTGGGCCTCCTCTGCTTGATTTCGGTCCGTCCGGGCCTCACCTACGGGCAGTCCTCCGTCTGTGATCGTGCGTTGGATGCTGCCGAGGACCAGTATCTAGAGTCTGAGTACGACGAAGCCCTTCGGCTCGTAGCCTCCTGTCTCGATCAGGGGGACAAAACGGCGAGTCAGGCGGTTTCGGCCTATCGGAGGCTTGCCCTCATTCACCTGAAGCAAGACAAAATTGATCGGGCGCGGACGGCCGTCGTCAATCTTCTAGGTATCGATCCAACGTACACCGCGGATCCGGTCACGGATCCCCCGGCGTACGTGTCGCTGGTGTCCGTCGTTCAGAAGGACTTGCAGAGCACCCGTACGGCTGAAGCGCCCGCTGATTCGACTCGCACGTCCTTCTTCCGGCGGACGAGCACCTGGGTGACGATGGGGAGCGTACTCCTCGGGGGCGGTGTGGCCGCTGTGTTCGCCTTCGGCGATAGGGGGGGCGGGGGAGGAGACCCGCCGTCTGGAACTGCCCCGCTTCCCACGCCGCCCACCGCACCGTAATTCACGATCCTTCCCTGCCCTACCTGCGGCGGCCATGGAGCACTGCCTGTGCCTCCATGCCCTTGAGTACAGATCGCTGTGCAGGGGCTTCGTCTTTCCATTGCCCGACTTTATTCGATCATGATCCGACGTACGCTAATCATCGTGTTCTTCCTTGGACTCCTTTCGGTTGGGGTACAGGCACAGGTTCCGTCCGTCCTTCACTACCAGGCCAGCCTCCTCGAAGATAATGAACAGGTCGACGGCAACGTTGAGTTCACGGCCCGCATCTTTGATTCGGAAACGGGGGGACAGGCCCTCTGGTCGGAGAACCGACCGGAGGTTTCGCTTGACGACGGACGGATCAGCCTCTTGCTCGGCAGCATGACGTCGTTTCCCGACGGGCTCTTCGACGGCGGCGCCCGATATCTCGAAATTGAAATTAACGGCGAGCGGCTGCCCCGTATGCGCATGGCCAGTACGGCCTACGCGCTTCGGTCGGGCGTAGCGGAAGCCGTGGGGGCGGGGGCGGTGGACAGCGAGGCTCTCGCAGACGGCGCTGCGGTGACGAGCATCA
Organism: Salinivenus sp.; assembly: GCA_018609755.1. Classification (GTDB taxonomy): domain Bacteria; phylum Bacteroidota; class Rhodothermia; order Rhodothermales; family Salinibacteraceae; genus Salinibacter. The sequence goes on from JAHENZ010000084.1 coordinate 14,578, forward strand.
ATAACGTGCCGGGGGCCCTTACGATTGAAGGATCCAATGGGGCGACGGTGAATGTGGAGTCGGAGACGAGGACGATCACGATTTCGGCGCCTGGGGGGACGGACGACTCCAGCGGCATCGCTGGGGTGCAAAACAGTGATGGGGCACTTGCAATCACCAATCCCAATGGCCCAACAGCCACCATCAATGTGCAGCCGGGGGGCATTGGGACGGCTCAACTCGGGGATGGTGAGGTGGAGACGGCTGACCTGGACGACGGCGCGGTGACGGCCCGGAGCTTGGCCGACGCGAGCGTAACGGGAGACAAGCTGGCGCCGGGGGCCGCGGTGAGCGAGCTCCGGGTGGGGACCTCCAACCTTACGGGGGCGGTCTCCCTCGTGGCGGGAGACGGGGCCAGCTTGGCTGTAGATGAGGAGACCGTCACAATTGCGGCGGAGGGGGCAGAAGGCACGATTTCAGGCGTGACCGCCGGTACGGGACTCACGGGTGGGGGAACGGAAGGCGACGTCACGCTTGGATTGGCTCAGGGCGGTGTCGGTACGGCGCAGCTGGCAGATGGAGCCGTGACGGCCGAAGAGCTAGCTGAAGATGCAGTTAACAGCGCAATCGTAGCGAATAACAGTCTCACGGGGGAGGACCTGTCGGCCAACTCGGTCGGCACGAGCGAGATCAATACGGCCGCCGCCCCTGAAAGTGGGCAGGTGCTGGGATACGACGGGTCCGCGCTCGAATGGACTGCGGTCGGAGGCGGCGACATCACGAGTGTCGTGGC
>JAHENZ010000085.1 GCA_018609755.1 Salinivenus sp.
AGGCCCGTCCGCCTCGACTCCTCCTCGATGTCGAAGCGATACTTTCCGTACCGGTTGACGTGATCGAAGCGTGCGGGCGAGAGGCGGGTCAGACGCTAATCCTCGAAGGGCTCGCTCCCGAGAACCTCCGCGAGATCTCCTTCAGGGTCCATCTGTCGAATGGCCTCCTGCATGTAGAGGGTGTTCCAAACGACCACGGCGTTGGTCATGAGATTCAGGCACCCGGCCTGGCAGGTCTGCGGCTCCTACTGCTTGCGGCGCACTTTTCGGGGTACTTTCGGGATACGTGCAAAATGTCAACATAGGGCATCCAAATCGGCCATACGTCGTCTAGAAGGTGGTTTTTCTGCCCCGACGTATCGGCTCACATACGTGAGAGACGGCGTTGTCCGAGAGGTTTTCTTTCTGGACGGAAACACGGACGACTCCCAGAAGCCTGAGAGGCCGGTTTCGTCTCTCATTCGGACGCCCCCTCTTGGGCAGTGGACTTACGTTGACAAATTACATGTATCCCGAAAGTCCCCCTAACAGTTGTTATTCGGCATTACCTTTTCTTTGTGCAAGGAAGGGATCGAGATGCGATCGGTTCAGGCGCTGCCTAATTCGAGGTCCGGAAGAGGCTACCCGGAAGCGTCCAGCGTGCAAACGTGCGCATGGGAGTAGGGAGTCACGTTGAGACATCTTCCACTCGCTCAGAGCGGTAAGAGTTGGCTGCACGTGTAGCCGCGAGAGCGATGCCTGCGGCTATGGCAAGGGCAGGTGCGTAAATGAAGAAGCGAACGGTAAAGTCGTAGTAGTTCCACCCAAGCCAGTTGCTCCAGTGGATCGACGCGTCCCACATTAGGAAGTACAGTTCGGTGCTCGTCAGGCTGAAGGCGTGGAGGCTCGTCGCCCCAAGCATCGCCACTGAAACCAGCACCGCGCGTATGGGCAATGGGCACCACGCCGTGAGCCCTGCACCGAGCACGAGGTAGGTCAGCAACGGTAGGGCAAGGCACCAGACGAACATTTCGAACTCGTGGAACTCGTCAAGCCATGTCCCGCCCTGACGCGCTTGGTAGGCGCTCGAATCCAGCCCCATAGCCGAAGCAAAGAACGCCCCGGCCCATGTGTCAGGAGTGCTCTCCTTCGCGTCGTCAAACGTGGCTTCGACCCAGTACCAGAAGTCTCCCTCCTGCATGTGCTCGGCCTTGGACTCGGGCCAGCCATCGGAGCGGGTCACGACGGACGGGTCATCCGAGTAGTCAAGCGGAGGAGGCATCACGGCGACCGTCAGCAGGATAGCCAGGGCTGACAGAGCAAAGAGGCCAGCGGTGTATCCGAGGATCGAGAGCAGAGCTCGCATGGCCGTGAGGGGTAAAGAGGGAGTCTAAGGGGAAGCAGGTTCAGTGCACTGTTTACCACGCATAACGTGGACGCTCACCTGACCCGGGCATGGGAAAACGCTTGTTCTAACTCACGCCGCCCGAACGACCTCGCTCAGCAATAATTCCCCCCTTCTCGCGCCGCCACTTCTGGTCAGTAAAATCGCACTGCTCTACCGACAGCGTATGAAAACGGCAACAGCCCGAGTTCAGGTGTAGCAAGCGGCTTATGCGGCATGTTTGATGTTATCTCATCACCGTCAGTTGCTTCGTCCCCATCCTCTCGTCCGCCTCTATCCGCACGAAGTAGGTGCCGGACGAGAGGCGAGATGTAGAGATCGGGACCTCTTTTCGTCCTGCATCTTCAGTCCCACGCCGAATGGTTTCCACTTGGCGGCCCAGCACATCGTAGATGCGAATCGATACGTCTGCCTTCATCGGAAGCGCGTAGCGGAGCGTGACTTGTCCCTGTACTGGATTGGGAAACGGCGCCTGAAGGGCGAGTTTGTCGGGAGTCCCGATCTTCAATGTTCGCGTGCCGCTGAACGAGATCGTTCCATCGATGTCAACTTGCTTCAACCGGTAAGTGACTGAATCGGCCTCGTACGGCAGATTAGTGTCACGGTAATGGTAGGTTTGCGACTCTGACGTGGTACCTGCACCGTCAATAAAAGAAACCGGCTTCCATCCGCTACCGACACGACGCTGGATTCTGAAGCCAGCGTTACTGTTTTCCGAAACGGTCTGCCAGAAAAGTTGCGCGTTCTGTCCATCGATTCGAGCCGTGAAGGTTGCTATTTCAACAGGTAGAGGCGGAGCGCTTCCATTCTTATACCAGGCGATCTTGTCGTCTCGACTTGAGGCGGAGAGGAGATCGGGAGCGTTGTTCCCATTGATGTCCGCTGCAAAGACACTTTCGGCTCCAATGGCGTCGGTAGTAATAACCTGAGTCTCAAAGTTCGGATCAGCACTGCCGTCGTTCTCATACCAGGCGATCTTGTCATCTATGCTGGAGGCCGAGAAGATATCAGTGTCCCCATCCCCGTCGATATCCACTGCAAAGACGCTCTGTGCAAATTCTGCATTGGAGGTTACCTGATGGGAAGCAAAGCTCGGGTCGGATGTCCCATCGTTTTCATACCACGTGACTTTATCATCATCTTCGGATGCAGAGAGCACGTCGATGTCAGAGTCTCCATCTACGTCTACCGCAAAGACGCTTGCAGCTCCAAGCACATCGGTGGAGATAGTCCGAGTGGTAAAATCTGGCTCAGGACTCCCATCGTTCTCATACCAGGCGATTTTGCCATCACGTCCGGAAGCAGCAGAAAGAATATCGGTGTCTCCATCCCCGTCGATATCCGCTAGGTAGACGCTTCGGGGTCTATCTGCGTCGGCAGTGATAGTCCGTGAAGTAAAGTTCGGGTTCTGAGTACCGCTGTTTTCGTACCAGGTGATTGTGTCGTCAAAAGTGGAAGCAGAGAAAATGTCAAGATCCCCATCACGATCTACATCGCCCGCATAAATGCTCCGGGCACCTTCAGCAGTAGTCGTTATTGTGTGGGAAGTAAAGCTGGGATCTTCATTTCCGTCGTTCTCAAACCAAATAATCTTCCCATCACTCTCAAAGGCAGAGAGAATATCAGTATCGGTGTCACCATCAACGTCTGCTCCAAAGACACTTGCTGCCCCATCGGCGTCAGTGCTAATGGGGTGAGCAGTGAAACTCGGGTCGTCTCCGCCGTTGTTTTCGTACCAAGCAATCTTACGTCCAGGTGAAGCAGAGAGGGAAGAAGAAGCGGAAAGGAGATCGGGAGCACCATCTCCGTTAATGTCCGTTGCATACACACTCTCAGCGTCGGGGGTGAGCGAGGGCTCAGTTAAGGGTGTTTCAACAAAAAGCGGATCAGAACTGCCGTCATGTTGATACCAAGCAACTGTGTCGTCCTGGAAGGATGCAGAGAGGATGTCGGTGTTGGAATCCCCATTTACGTCTATTGCTGATACGCTTGAGGCCCCGAGAGCATCGGTTGTGATTACATGTGTGGTAAAACTTGGGTTCTGCGAACCGTCGTTCTCATGCCAAGCGACTTTATCATCATTTTCTGATGCTGAGAGGATATCAGTATGATTATCTCCATTGAGATCCGCTGCAAATACGCTTGTGGCGCCATCTGCACTGACGGTTATTGTGCGAGAGGTGAATCCCGGAGTTTCGGATCCATCATTTTCATGCCAAGCAATTTTGTCGTCCCTGGAGGAAGCAGAAATCACATCAGTGTCGGAATCTCCATCTATGTCTGCCGCAAACACGCTCGCTGCTTCGTTAGCGTCGGTGGTGATCACGTAGGTGGCAAATCCTGGGTCTGCATTTCCGTCATTTCGATACCAGACAACCGCATCGTCGAACCTGGAGGTATATATAATGTCAGTGTTAGAATCCCCATTGACATCTGCGGCAAAAACACTTGAGGGACTGTCAGCACTGGTGGTTATAGTGCGAGAGGTAAAGCTCGGACTCGTACTTCCATCGTTTTCATACCAGGCAATTTTGTCGTCTTGCTCGGAAGCAGAAAGAATATCGATGTCCGAATCTCCGTCTAGATCCGCCGCATAGACACTTTGGGCCCCTTCAGCGTTGGTGGCTATGGTGTGAGAAGTAAAACCCGGATTCTCATTTCCATCGTTTTCGTACCAGGCAATTTTGTCGTCTTGCTCGGAAGCAGAAAGAATATCGATGTCCGAATCACCATCCACGTCTGCGGCATAGACGCTTGTTGCCCAGTCGGCATTGTTAGTGATCACCCGGGTGGTAAAGCTTGGACTCGCATTTCCGTCGTTTTCGTACCAGTTAATCGCTTTATCCGATTTGGATGCAGAAATGAGATCGGTGTCTCCGTCCCCATCCACGTCTGCAGAACGCACAGAGGTAGGTCCACAAGCTCTGCACTCGGTGATCACCTCTTGGGGCACCTGTGCATATACAGGTACGCAAGAGAGGCCAGCTAATATCAGTATTGCCAAACCAATCAGCGTGGTGATAATGCCCGTTCGAGGTAAGAACATGAAAGTAGGAATCTAGAAATGGGGGATTATTCCGTAACGCTGAGGCGTCCAGGTCTATACAAGCAGCAAATCGTAAGCCAGATACTGGTCAAACCGGACGAGCAATTGCTTGAGACGCATAACATATCTTGGGTCGACCACTTCCGTGTTTGGTCACGGTCCCGTTCGGCATAACATAAATCGCGGTTTACGATAAATCCCAACGTTTCAAACGCTTATCCGAAACGAGAGGAGTGAAAAGCGGATCGACTCCTCATAACCCCCGATAGTAGCGTTCTACGGACTGACCCTCACATGTTCGCGTGATAACGCGACGCTTCCGGTAGGTCAGCGAAGAGCATTCAAACTGGGGAACGAGGTAGCCAAGAAGACGGTCACCCCGGATACCTCTGCACAATACCACCGGGTTTTGCTACCCCTGAAAAGCAGTCCCTGTCGGTTTTGAGCACCAACCGCTCGGGTACCCCTTTTCTGACACCCCTGCTCAGAGCGGAAGATTTAGTCAGGCATGGTGTGGACCACTTCTTGCCTGCGGTAGATCGCGCCTTTGTCTCGAAAATCCCGGTTTCTTTTACTGGGATCTCGACTGGTGCCTGTACTCCTACTGAGGCAGCGACCGGAGCTCAACGTCTTCCAGCCGACCTACTGCTTGTAGCATGGATGGTCAGATCTACGTCAAAGACGATGGGGATCTCCACGCCCTTTCCGAATCGACATACGAGGCGGAGGAAACCCTGCAGAAGCTTCTTGAGGATCATCCCAACTTGCTTGCCGGGGAGCAGATGGGCAACTCAAGCCCACGGCGGTGGGTTCTGGTGGGCCGGGAGTTTGGCATCTCCGACGAAGAGCAAAGCGCTCATCGCTGGTCGCTCGATCACCTCTTTCTCGATCAAGACGGGTTGCCGACGCTCGTGGAAGTGAAGCGGAGCGGGGACCGCCGAATTCGACGCCAGGTCGTCGGCCAGATGATGGACTACGCGGCTAACGCCATCCGCTACGGAGATCCGGATCGAATCCGACGACTCTTTCACAAGCGCCACGAGGATCCCGACGCGGTACTTAAGCGGCACCTAGGCAGAACTGACCCGGACGCCTACTGGAACGAGGTTCGCAGCAACCTGGATCGGGGAGAGGTTCGAATGCTGTTTGTCGCCGACCAAATTCCTTCGGAGCTGAAGGGCATCGTCGAATTTCTGAATGGGCAGATGAGCCCGGCCGAGGTGCTTGCCGTGGAGGTGAGCCAGTACGAAGGAGAAGGCTACAAAACTCTGGTGCCTCGGGTGATCGGTCAGACCGCCGCTGCCGAGCAGAAGAAAAAGCGACAGAAGACTCCGTGGGATGAGGAGAGCTTTTTCGGCGAGATGGCGAGACGGACCTCCGAAGAATTGGCCACTCGGGTCCGTAACATTTACGACCATGCCCGGGAAAAAGGATGTGGCATAGAGTGGAGGTCTGGGGATGATCACGGTGGGTTTTTCATCGACGCCGGGGGCAGTCGCCTTTTTAAGTTCGAGGTCTGTGGCAAGATCTGGACGGATTCTGAGTACTACGAGGACCTCCTCGGCCCGGAGGAGTGGCAGGAGCTTCGGGCCCGGGCCGCGCTTCTTGGGCTGGAGTTTCCGGAGGACCGTTCCGGTCGAAAGCATCCCCAGCGATTACTCGAAGGAACCGACAGCGCGTGGTGGGATGAGCTCGAAGACATCTTCGAGTGGGTTCGGAAAAAGACCGAAGGCCAGGCTTCCTGAGTTTTCAGAGCCGCATGCTTCTGTCTTGGAGGATAGGTTTACGGCGAACGTAGAGACACCTTTCTTCAACATCTTTCGTCGCGGGTAGGACAGTGGTCATCGGTCTTTACCCACCGGTGGTGCAACTTTTCGGGCGCACCTCAACCCTTAAGCGGGAGAATATACCTTGCAGACTGGCTGATTTAGCTTGCCGGTCAATCCCACTAGGCAGCCTAGGAGTGGAATTTGCGTCTTCGGAAAACTGGTAAGCCTATTCCAGATCAGACATCACTTATGCCGTCAGGTCAACTTCGAGCTGGATATGTCCTGGAGTCAATTCGGGATCACTTCGGCTACGAAGACGGCTCCCTGGGAGAGAATGTCCTCAATCACCTGTCGGCTTTCGACCTGGAGGTGGGCGGCCCCATCGAGCCCGACTCCATAGACGACTCGATTCTGGCCGTCGCCGAGAACATCGTAACGCGAGGATTGCCGACCCTTCCCTCCCTCCGGGTTGAGCGAGTGCTCGCGGAGGACCTACGGCTCACAAAAGAGCGCCATTCGAAAGGATCGATCTCCTTTCCCTTTAGAGAGGACCTCTCGACGGAAGATAAACGACTTCTCCGACGGTCCCTCCTTCCTATCGATCCGTCGCTATCCCCTGATGATGTGGCAAGGGATCTGGAGGATCGTCTCGATAGTGACGCAGAGCGATCCTTCCTGCAAGAGGGACTCCCAAGAGCAATTGGAGAATGGGCTCCTCAGATCGCATGGTCCCAGCGCCTATTCGAAACGATCGTTCCTCCAGACGAGGCACACGACTTTACCCATCAGCGCACAGACTTCGCAGTGGAACTCCCTGGGAAGCCGGAGGGGAGAGAAGGCCTTGTCGTAGAGATCGACGGAAAGCACCACGAAGAAAGAGGGCAAATCCACCTCGACGAGGAGCGAAATGCGGCTTGCCGCTCTGCAGGGTGGGACTACGCGCGAATCAATGCAGGTAAGTCTGGTCGCCTACCCTCCAGAGAGCGGTCTATCATCGAGGGCTACCTTGCTCATCCTTGCGCCGATCTCATAAAAGAGAACTACGACTCCCCTCCCTGGTCGTCGGAAAAAGGGCGGCGATGGACGCTCGCCGCGCTGGTGCCTATGCACGTTGCTCGCTTGCAGAAAACGCTCCTCCACCTTCTCCGAAACGGGCAGCTTAGCCTGTCTCGCCAGAAATGGAAGATTGCAGTCCTCGAACGGGACGTGCCCGGAGCGAAGCTTGCGATCAGGGACTTTCGAGATCTTCTAGGGGCTCTTTTTGACCTGGAGGGTGAAGGCCGGGAGGTGCCGGAAATGGAGGTTCGGACCTACCGCCTTGAGGAGAAGAAGAAACTCGAACTTCCGTCGGAAGAGCCAGACCAGCGCTTGAGCTCTGGAGAAGAACCTCTCTCCTTCGACGCAGAGCTCCTCATTGACAGCTCTGTTTTGCTACGGTCGGGGCTGTGCCCCACACCCACTGCTTTTGCTGACCAGGTAGCCCCGCAGGGCGTGTGTGCAACTGTTCGCACCGCACATGCCCCCACGACCAAGAGCACTGTAAAAGGCGGCCGCCCGATTCGGTATGACATGCCTCCTGCCCTTGGAGACAGCCCCGCCGGGGACGAGGAAGCGGAGAAGCATCCACAGCTCGGGCCACTACTCTACTTTCTGCGCAACCTCTTTCGGAAGGAGGAATACCGCGCGAATCAGGTTGACATCCTCCGCGAGTCGCTTCGGGGTAAGGACGTGATTGGTCTCCTGCCTACAGGGGCTGGGAAGTCTCTCACGTACCAACTCTCTGTCCTTCTCCAGCCGGGGGTTTCAATGGTCGTGGCGCCTTTGAAATCGCTCATGCACGACCAGTATGCGAACCTGAAGCGGGCAGGGATCGGATCGGTGCTCTTTATTGACTCCTCGCTTACCCCAGCCGAGCGGCGCCAGGCTCAGGAGATGATGAAAGCAGGAGAGCGGCAGTTCGTGTTTGTCTCTCCGGAGCGCCTTCAAATCCAGCGCTTTCGAGATCATCTGGCCAGCCTCGATGTGCCGGTCAGCTACTGCGTCGTTGATGAAGCTCACTGCGTATCGGAGTGGGGACACGACTTTCGAACGGCGTACCTGCGTCTCGGCCCCAACGCTCGAACCCACTGTCCATCTGAGTGGAGCAGGCTTCCCATCATTGCCTTGACGGGCACCGCCTCATTTGACGTGCTAGCAGATGTCCGGCGAGAGCTTGGCTTCGGGGAGGAGACGGAGACCATCACCCCGGAGAGCATGGAGCGGGAGGAACTTGAGTTTGAGATCGTTCAAGTTTCCTCGCCCAATGTTGAAGAGGATGATGATCCTTGGGAAGTGAAGAAGGCGGTCTTTGAACAAAAGAAACGGGCACTACCATCGGTTCTTCAGGACATGCCCGACTGGTTCGAAGAAGGGGCCTCCGAGGGGCAGGGTTCGAACGGGGATACTTTCCCTAAGAAATCTACTGAGAACGGGTTGTGCTATGGGTGTACGGCATGTGCAAATCACCGGTAGAGGCTCTTCAAGGCCGTTCCAGGCCGCCCAAGGGCCTCGTTGGCTACGAAGCCGACCATGTAGGCAAACAGTTTCGCCACGACTCGCGTCATCACGCCCCAGACCGATCGAGCCCGCGTCTCTTCGATTTGGAACTGGTCGTCCAACGACGCAAAGACGCTCTCAATCCGGGCACGCAGGCCGCGATGCCAAGCTCGCAGTGCGGCCTCTTCTTTAGAGGCGGCTTTCTTACTGCGCCTGAGCGCATACCAGAGTGCTCCCCCGTTTTTGCCGAAGAGATCTGCGAGCCAGTCGCCGCAGTATCCGTTGTCGGCCAAAACAGGACGCGCTTCTGAAAAAAGCGCAGACTGCTTCGATCGGAAGGCAGCCTCGACTGCAAGCATATGCTCGGCGACCTCTCGTTCCCCGACGTTGGCCGGACTGAGCACAAAATCGCAGATTGCTCCTATATTCGAGACGAGAAGATGAAGCCGAAAGCCGAGAAAGAATTGCCGCTTCGAGGGAGAAAAACCGGCCTCAGCGGCCCAGATCGACATCCGGGCCGATTTCCATCGGGGAGACTCGGCGGTCGTAATCGGCGCCGAATCCAAAGCGAGCCACATGGCCAAAAGTCGGAGTCGGTTCATCAGAAAGCGAAGCATCTCGCGCTGGATCCCCATCAGGTCCTTGCGCCTGCGATGATATCGGGAGCGACAGATCAGGTCGGGAAACAGGTGGAGGTAGTCCTTTTGGACGATCCGGTGAAAGCTCAATTCCGAGTCGTTGGACTGGCCTTCTTGCATGACCGAAAGGGTGATGATCTCCGAATCGGTCATGGCCATCCGATCCGTACCGTTGCGGAACCGGACCCAGTCAGGCGTCACTTCAGGATAGAGGTCGTCGATGAGGCAGTAGATGATCAGGAACAACTCTTCGGTCGAAGGGGTGGCGGTCATAGCAGCAGGGGCGTAGAATCCGGTTGAATGAGATAAAGGCCCATTCGAGACCGGAAAGCCGCTCCTGCTGTTTCTATTTGACTGGGTCACATACCTTCGACATATAGCACAAGCCGTACTGAGAATGGCGAAGCCCAAGATCAGGATAACTTTTTCGAGCTGAAAGGAGACCGGACCCGATCAGGGCTTGTCTTCACCCCTCATGCGAACGGAGACTTTGGCGTTCAATCCCTGGCAAACGAGGCAAAAAGAGGCGTGCCTCCCCTTAGGGGCCGCGTGGGGACCTTCGCCAGCTCTGATCGGGAGCAGGAGGAAGAAGAGCGGCAGGATGTTCAGGAGGAGTACAAGGAAAACGACCTGAGTGCCTTGGTGGCGACGAAGGCCTTCGGGATGGGCATCGATAAGCCCAATATCCGGTACGTCGTCCATATGAATATGTCCCAGTCTATCGAGTCCTACTACCAGCAAGCCGGGCGCGCCGGTCGAGATGGGAATCCGGCGCGGTGCGTCATTCTCTACTGCGATCAACAGGTGCCGGTAGAAGAGGGCTCGGAGGAGGAAGAGGCCAAGCAGAGTGCCGAATCCACTGAGCCGGAAACGATAACCGTCGATCAGGAGCTTCTCCGCTTCTTTCACGAGAGCTCATTCAAGGGACCGGAAAAGGAAAAACGAATCGTCTACGACCTGCTCACTGGGGACGCCGACCCCGAGGGTGAGGCGCCTGACCTCCAAGCCCTTGTTCAGAACATGGACGCAGGCGACGCTCCAGAGACGGTTGCGATCAAGTTCGAAAACCGTGAGGTCATCGAGGAAATTACCGCCTACCTCTCTCAAAAGGCCGACCAGGGGTTCAACAGACGGATTGTGAGTCTCGCTTGTGAAAAGGCAAAAAGCGCAGATGGTCTGCCGAAGAAACTGAAGTGGGCATACAAGCAGATACGGGACGATTGGCCGGAGTGGGGCGCCCTTGACGGCCACGAAGACTGGCTTCACAGCCGATTCCAGCGTCTACGCGACCGGCAGGACACTTTTCGAGCGGTCTACAGACTCTCTACCATTGGGCTTATTGGCGATTACACGGTTGACTACAACGCCGGGGTCATCCGAGCTGACGTGCAAAACCTGGGAGCGGCAGGGTTTATCCAGGAGCTGCAGGAGTACATCGGGCGGTACGTCGCCCCGGAGCGGGCTCGGGAAATTCCCGAGGAGGTCATGCAGCACCCCGGCGAGAACGTGATTCAGAAGTGCCTCGGCTTCCTGGTTGACTTCGTTTACGAGACGATCGCCCAGAAGCGAAAGATGGCCGCCTCGGTGATGGAAGAGGCGATTCAGGAAGGAATCGAGCAGGGCGATGAAGCCTTTCGGCGGCGGGTGAATACCTACTTTGACTCCCGCTACCTCCCAGTCCTCCAGCGTCGCGTTCAGGACCGAGAGTTCGATTTGGAGCTCGTCTGGGAGTTTATCGAAGAGACCGGCGGTACGGACGACGACGTCAACCACCTCCGGGGCGCCTGCGACCGCCTTCTCAGCGAGTACACCGAAAACGGCGCGCTATATCTCCTGCGTGCCTACACGCGGTGCCTCATGGATGGAGGAAAGATCCGAGAGTTCAGAGAAGACTTTCGGGAAGGCTGGCGGCTGTTTCGAGAGGTCAAAGGCCTATCCCAAGCCGAATACACGCGTGCGCTCTCTAAATACCGAAATATGCTATCGGGGCTTGACAACCGACTGCAAGGGGCGCTAGACGAGGAGATCGCCCGCGCCCACGCTTCGTGGCTGAAAGCATTCAACAGTGAATTTCTGCCTTCTGAGGCGCAGGCCTCAAATCTCTAACTAACAGATCCTCTTTCAATTATGGAAGACTCATCCAACGGACAGGTTCTTGACGAAGAGGATGTGCCTTTCGGCGACGTGCCTGCGATTAGTGAGGCGCTCGGGGAGCTCCAGACCCAGCTCCAGGACCTGAAGTCTGCCACCGAACACATCGAAGACAGCCAGGAGGCCGCTCAGGAAGCAGTTGAAGCGGCCGGGGAGGTCTATGAGGCAACAAAGAAGCTTACCGCTTCAACCGAGACGCTCATCGCCAGAATTGACTCCGTTAACTTCCCAGAGCGTTTCGAGGAGATAGAAGAGAAGATTGTCAATGCCCATGGGCAGATAGCGGAAATTGAGGGCAAGATCGAAAAAGCTAAAACCGCGCTGCAGCGGGACCTGGAAAAGACAGAAGGCCGTCTCTCCGATCGAATCGACCACCTCGAGCTTCTTCTGAAGGTCGCTATTGCGTCTCCTGTCATTGTCGGCCTCATTCTTCTCTTGGCGATGGCCCTGATGTAGTCGGAAGGGCCAGTCGAGAGGGCGCTCCGCTACGGTGGAAGACGCCGGTGAGGCCCGGATGACTTTCGGAGTGGACCATTCTTCTTTTGAGCAGATCCATCCTTATGAAGAGAGTAGTGCGGCTTCTTTCCCGCTACCGACGAAGCCTTATAGCGCTTGCTGGCACCGTGGCCCTGGGCATCTTGCTGGTGCAGACCGTTCCGTTCGCCCGCATGGCGTGGGGTACTCTTACCGGAGGGCCAGGCATTGGGCTCGTTCAAGACGTGCGCCATGAGCTGCTCGGGCAGCCTCCGTTTCAAGAGATGATTGCAGAACACGAGAGGGACGCCGTTCGGCGCCACCGCCGAGGAGAGGGGGCGTCGTTTCAGCGCCGGCGGCTCGTCCGGGTCAACCTCACGCCCTTCGGCCTGCCGGGCTTCTATGACGTGTTTGCCGTACGGGTTCGTACTGACATCGTGGACAGGAAGCCCTATACCTCCTTCCTAGCGCGTCCCGGGGTGGTGATCGAGTCAAACTCGGCTCCCTTCTTCTCTGGGCAGTGCGAGAGCTCGGTGTGTGAGTGGTCCATTCGGGGGCTTATCGGTACAGTCTATCAGCTTCTGGACTGGGGCTTGGTTACACCCTACCGCCTGAACGTGACGGAGATGGACGAAACCTCCAGCGTGTCGATTGGGACCGAGCCCATTGCTACCTCTGAGTGGGCGGAGCGGAGCCTAGCTCTCCACCGCCAGGGGAAGGGCCGCTCCTTTTCCGAGTCGCCTGTGGGCCCCTGATAGCACCTCCTGAGATTGCCCGGGGATAGCTACGCCTGAGAAGGCGCTCAGCCTGAGGTGGCATTGGGCGGCGATGTCCCCCTCCAGGATAAGACTCCGATGTATCCCAGCGTGAAGAGCGGAGGGAGAATCACGAAGAAGACCAGCGACCCGCTGTAGTAGGAAAGCCCGGCGGCTCGGCAGCAGATGAGAAGCGCGTTTACGAGTCCGTAGTAGACCGCGGGCGGATCCGGGTATTTCCATACGAGCCAGGCCGCGATGATAAGTCCCGCGAGACCAACGGTCACTACCGCCCCGCTACGTGCCCACCCCCGCCGACTTGCCTTCCACCCTAGCGGGCCGGCAATGAAAAGCGGCGCGACAATGCCGTAAATCAGCAATTCGAAGAGGCCGACGTAGCGCCCAAAGGCCTTATCGCCGAGACGGTCGAGATTGCGGGACATCCGTCCCATCGCTCCAAGGAGGCTAGGATCTGCTGGAGCAAAGTCGATCTGTTTGGTGACGGCGTGGGTGGCCTGGTTTCCCGTAGAAACGGTGTAGCCAACGTCAATGGCGACAATGCCGAGGAACATGACCGCCCAGATTGCTGCGGTCCAGAGCAGGAAACGCATGGTAAAGTGGAAGACCTATGACAGGTCCTGGGTACACCTACGGCGATGAGGAGGACTAAACGCTCGACCGGGGTTGACCCGATAAGAGTAGAAACCCTCCGGTTTTTGCACCGCAGCAAGTCGAGGATTCGCCAGTTCCGGCGGGTTTTCCAAGCCGAATGTGATCGTTTGGGGCGCAGGTGTTTAAAGCTAAAGAGATACTTCTTATTCCTCTTCTCCGACTGACGCTACGAGACCTAGAATTACCAATGCGATCATGATCGTGCCGAACGGGTTGAGCATAAAGGCACCGATGGCGGGAAAGAAGTACCCTAAAAGAAGTGCAGCCGCGATCCAGAGAGGGGCTCTAGCCATTGAGTCATAGAGGAGATTTGAAGGGGGCAGAGATAGGATTACCCGATTGGATTACGCGTTAATGATTTGAAAGCAAGAACCAATCCGATAGCGCCGAGGAGGTTAGAACGCCCACCGCAATTTTCCGCGAGTCCCTATGCCGCTAGCCATTTCCTCTCTCCTGCTGGTTTTTAGGTCTGAGTAGTATAGGATAAGTAGTTTTATGCTATACTACTTGACCGCAAATAAACCACCCAGATCGGCCATTTGCGGCCGGAGGGCGTTGCGGCGCGTCCCGGCTATTTCACGACGGTGATCTTCCGAGTCTTTTCCGCGCTTCCGGCCTTCAGGCGCACGATGTACGCCCCGCTCCCCAGTGTGCTCGTGTCGAACTGAAGGGACACCTGCTCCCCGGGCGTCGGGCGCCCTTCGTAAAGCCTGGCGACCCGCTGGCCGAGCGTGTTGTAGAGGGTCACGGTCGCTTTCTCCGACTCCTTCACCGCGAATGTCAGGCGGGCGGTAGACGCCACCGGGTTGGGCGCAGGCGTCGTCAGACGAGCCTTTTTTCGCATCTGAATTTCGGTGGAGACTACGCGGCTGAGGTGGACCGTGCCGTCGGCGTCAACTTGCCGCAGGCGAAACTTGTGTATGCCCGACCTGAGGTCCTCAACCTCAAACTGGTAAGACTGCGGCTTAGAAGTGGTGCCTGCGCCCTCGACGAAGCCGAGGCGAGTCCATTCGTTTTTGGAAGAGGTTTGATGCTGGATGTAGAAGCCCGTGTTGTTGGTTTCAGAAGCAGTCTGCCAAGTAAGCTGAGCTCCTTGGCTCTCGGCGCGGGCCGTTAAGCTTGCAAATTCTACTGGAAGGTTCCCGCTCTCATTCGGATACCACGCGATCTTGTCATCAATTTGAGAGGCAGAGAGAACGTCGGTGTCGTCGTCTCCATCAACGTCTACTGCATGGACGCTTACGGCACCTAATGCATTGGTCGTGATCGTGTGGGCAGTAAAGCTGGGGTTGGAGTTCCCGTCGTTTTCGTACCAGGCGATCTTGTCGTCGTAAAAGGAGGCGGAAAGAACGTCTGTGCCATTGTCACCGTCAACGTTCGCTGCATGAACGCTTACGGCACCTGATGTATTGATTGTATGAGCAGTAAAACTCGGGTCAGAAGTACCGTCGTTTTCATACCACGTAACACCGTCTAAAGAGGAGGCAGAGAGAACATCGGTGTCGCCGTCTCCGTCAACGTCTGCTGCATGGACGCTTCGAGCCCCATTCGCATTAGTCGTAATCGTGTGGGCAGTAAAGCTGGGGTTGGAGTTCCCGTCGTTTTCGTACCAGGCGATCTTGTCGTCATCAGAGGAGGCAGAGAGAACGTCGGTATCGCTGTCACCGTCAACGTCTGCCGCATAGACGCTTTGGGCCCTCACTGCATTAGTCGTGATCGTGTGAGCAGTAAAGCTGGGGTTGGAGTTCCCGTCGTTTTCGTACCAGGTGATTTTGTCGTCCCCAGAGGAGGCAGAGAGAACGTCTATGTCACTATCACCGTCAACGTTCGCTCCATGGACGCTTATGGTACTTGATAAATTGGTAGCGATTGTGTGGGCAGTAAAGCTCGGGTCAGATGTGCCGTCGTTTTCATACCACGTAATATCGCCAGAAGAGGCAGAAAGAACGTCTGTGTCACTATCACCGTCAACGTTCGCTGCATAGACACTTTGGGCCTCACTTGCATTAGTCGTGATCGTGTGGGCAGTAAAGCTGGGGTTGGAGTTCCCGTCGTTTTCGTACCAGGAGATCTTGTCGTCATCAAAGGAGGCAGAAAGAACGTCGGTGTAGTTGTCGCCATCGACATCCACTGAGTAAACGCTAGTGGGCGAGTTGACGAATGGCGGAGAAGTGATAAAATGCTCGCTAAAGTCAGGGTGCATACTCCCGTCATTTTCGTGCCACGCAATCTTGTCGTCCCCAGGGGAGGCAGAAAGAACGTCTGTGTCACTATCACCATCAACGTTCGCTGCATAGACACTTTGGGCCTCACCTGCATTAGTCGTGATCGTGTGGGCAGTAAAGCTGGGGTTGGAGTTCCCGTCGTTTTCGTACCAGGCGATCTTATCGTCATCAGAGGAGGCAGAGAAAACATCGGTGTGGCCATCCCCATCTACATCTGCCGCGTAGACGCTTTTGGCACCATCGGCATTGGTCGTAATTGTGTGGGTGGTAAAGCTGGGGTCGGAGCTCCCATCGTTTTCGTACCATACGATTTTGTCGTCCCCGGAGGAGGCAGAGAGAACGTCGGTGTCGCCGTCTCCGTCAACGTCTGCTGCATGGACGCTTCGGGCGCCTGAGGCAACCGGATCGATTGTATGGGCACTGAAACTCGGGTCTGAGCTCCCATCGTTTTCGTACCAGGCGATCTTGCTGTCAGCAGAGGAGGCGGAAAGTATGTCGGTATGGCCGTCCCCATCTACATCCACCGCGTAGACGCTTTCGGCTTGATCCGCATTGGTCGTAATTGTGTGGGTGGTAAAGCTGGGGTCTGAGCTCCCATCGTTTTCGTACCATACGATTTTGTCGTCCCCGGAGGAGGCAGAAAGAATGTCGGTGTGGCTGTCCCCATCTACATCTGCCGCGTAGACGCTTTTCGCCCTGTCGGCATTGGTCGTAATTGTGTGGGCGGTAAAGCTGGGGTCGGAGCTCCCGTCGTTTTCGTACCAGGTGATTTTGTCGTCCAAAGAGGAGGCAGAAAGAACGTCTGTGTCACTATCACCGTCAACGTTCGCTGCATAGACGCTTTTGGGTCCACCTGCATTAGTCGTGATCGTGTGGACAGTAAAGTTCGGGACGGAGCTCCCGTCGTTTTCGTACCAGGCGATTTTGTCGTCATAAGAAGAGGCGGAGAGAACATCGGTGTGGCCATCCCCGTCTACATCGGTCGCACGAACAGAGGTGGGGTGACATGTGACACATTCGGTAATAGCTTTTTGGGGGACTTGTGCCTGCAGCCCCTCTGGCAAAAGAATTGCAACGGAAAATATCAAAATTCCGAGCGCCCAGGCGAGGGGCCGGAGCGTGGAAGACAGAGAAGCACTTGACCGGCTCGAAGACACCCTGTGCTGATGCAATTGCATACGGTGGAGAAGCCATCTGGAAACGGAGGAGAATGGTAGCCATCTTCGACAGAGGGAAAGCGCACAATTTATGCCACCATAGGTTTGCAGCGAGCCAACCGAAATTCTTCGCCAAGGTGTCAAGGTAGGAGGGTTGTCCTCAACGGCGCCGATTCTAAAATCCAATGTCGCTGGACAAGATGCCGCCCTTCTGTGTTGAGGTAAGCGCTTGCGAAAATCTCCTTCTTCGGCAGCACAAGGCTGGTAATAGAAACCACTAATGAAGACTCCCCGAAGAAGAAGTCCGGCTGCTCAGTCTCGAATTTGGCTTCGACAACAACCGATAAGCGGAGCCTTGTCGGTTGTGAAAATTGTGGACCCGAATCGGTTCATCCATGCACCGGTGGTCCATGCCTAGAAAGACGCATTCGCTCCCTCGGCGGAAGCACCTGTGGGCAGGCTGAACTACAGCCTTTGGCGTTTTGTGTGGAAAGGATGTCGGTCCGGTGCTCGACGGCCTCCCTGCTGACTCCCCATTCTTCGTTTTCATTTGGGTTCATCTGGAGGCTCCAGCACTGGTCTGCTACTCGGCCGACGAACCTTTCCCAGAGGCGGACACAGACCGCCCGAGATGCTCATCAAACCAGTCCAGAGGCGGCTACCTGACGACGGTCACTTTCTGGGTTTGGACCTGCCGATCGGCTTCCAAGCGCAGGAACTAAATTCCACTCGACAGTCCCTGGACATCCAGAGTGCGCTCATGACGCCCTTTCTCAACAGGAGTTTGAATCGTTCGAAGCTCTCGTCCCATCACGTTGTAGAGCCTTAGCCGGACCTTCGAGCGGGTTTCTTCTGGAAGCTCATAGCGGATCCGAGCCTTTGTTCGAACCGGGTTTGGTGCAGGAGCCATCAGCTTTACTTCCTGCGGTGCAGAAGCGAGCCGGGCTCAGGGTACTCGATCTCTTCTGGGTCCACGGGCCCGAGAAGTCGGTTCAAGTATGGACGGCTGCGGGTATAACCTGGACGAGACGAGCGTGCCGCTGACAGAAATAGAAAAAGCCCGCCCCGAGACTGGCCTTGGGCGGCCATCGGAGGCGAGCCAACTTTTCTTTGACCATCACGCCATCATGCAGGATACGAAAATCGCCCCACCGGGAACGCAAGGCCTTCCTGTGACCGGCCGGTGAAATATCCGGGCGAAGCGGCCCTCTGCTCACGGAAAGGAGAGCTCCAACTGCTCGCCGGCAGCGTTCTCCGCTTTGGTCAGTGAGGAGACGCTAATGCCAAGCAGGCGAACCGGCTCTTCCGGAGGGCTTGGGCGACGCAAGAGCCGCTCGGCGAGAGTCATAAGCTCGTTCTTTCCGGCCACGGGCCGCCGGAGCGTCGTCTGCCTAGTGCTGGTCTCGTGGTCGTGGCTTTTCAGCTTGAGAGTGACGGTTCGCCCTTTCATCGGCTCTCCCTCAGGTCCGGCTTTCTGGAGGCGCCGCTCGACCTGCTCGGCGATGCGCTCTAGCCGAGAGAGCATCTCCTCCGGATCTGAGAGATCCCCGCGGAAGGTTTTCTCCGAGCCGACCGATTTGCGCTCCCGGTCCGGCTTCACCGGCCGGTCGTCGGTCCCCATCGCCAGCTTCTTGAAATGGGCGCCCCGCTTGCCGAAGTGGCGCCGCAGTTTCCGCTCGGAGGTCTCCTGAAGATCCGACCCCGTCTCGATCCCGAGACCGTGCATTTTTTCGGCCGTCGCGGGCCCGATCCCATGGAAATCCTCGATCGGAAGCTCGGCGATGAACTGCATCTGCTCCCCCGGCTTCACGACGGTCAGCCCGTCGGGCTTGTCCCGGTCCGACGCCACTTTAGCGACAAACTTCGAGGGCCCCACGCCGGCGGAGGCCGTCAGGCCGGTCTCCTCCTCAATCTCCTCACGGATGCGGCGAGCGATCAGCGTTCCGGAGGGCGGTCCTTGTTTTGGGTCGGTGACGTCGAGATAGGCCTCGTCCAGAGAAAGGGGCTCGATGAGGTCAGTATACCGGCGTAGGATCTTCCGGATGGCACGTGACTCTTCCTTGTAGACGTCCATCCGCGGGGAGACAAAGATCAGATCCGGGCAGAGCCGGTCTGCCTCTGCGGCCGGCTGGGCCGAGTGGATTCCATGCGGCCGGGCCTCGTAGCTGGCCGTTTGGACGACGCCTCTCGGAGGCTTCCCTCCTACCGCGATCGGCTCTCCGGCGTACTTTTCCGGAAAGTCCCGCTGTTCGATCGATGCGTAAAATGCATCCATGTCCACGTGGATGATCCGCCGCTCTTCTCGGCCTCCTCCCTCCTGGTGACCTCCCTGTTGGGCGCCTTCGTTGGTGGGCGTGCCGGTCGGATTGCTCATTTTGCTTCTGCGGATTGGGTGCTTATCGGGCCGTCGCAACGGGCAGCTCGTCCCACCGCGTCGTGTAGCGGGGCGACTTCTTCTGCCGTTTCATTGTCCACTCTCGCTTTTCCGGCAGGCCGCTGGCTGCGAGCTGGACGGTGCCCTTGCCGTGCTCGGCATTGACATGGTCGACGGCCGCCATGAGCTCCTCGTCCTCTTTCCGCCGGCGTCCAGTAGTGGGTCCTCCGAACAGACTTTCCTGGTGCGGCCGCGATGGGCGAATGTCGTAGAGCTGGACGCCTGCCTTCTTGTATCCGTACCCGTCTCGATAGATCGGCTCCAGGAGGCGCCTCGATGCACGCACGAATGGTGCGGCGCGGGCAGTATGCTCCTGCAGGCTCCCGGCGACGGAGTTCGAATAGTATGGCGGGTCTCCGAACCGTTTCGTCGTGATAAAGGCGCCGATCCCCTTTGCCACAAGACTTTCTTCCCGGAGCTTCTCAGCAGCACGCTCTGCGTGTTTGGCGAGGGCCTGTCGAAGCCCGTTCTTAGACTTCACCCGCTGGCCAAAGGAGCGAGATCGAATCAGCGTCTTTCGGTCGGGCCTTACGAGCTCCAGCTCCAGGCACGGCCGTCCCCTCAGCTCCTGGGCCGTCCGGAGGCCCACCACTGTCATTTCCTTCCGGATCCACGTGTCGGGGAGCCCGCGGAAGGCGGCGGCCGTGCCGACGCCCTTCTCGTGCAGTTTCTTCTCGTAGGCGGAGCCGATGCCCCAGATGTCACCGACCGGTACGCGTTTCAAGAGCTCCTTTCGCCTTGGCTCGTCGGGGCAGACGTAGACGCCGTTTCCCCAGCCGACTCGCTTTCTGGCCTTGGCGTTCTCGTCTGCGATCTTCGCGAGGGTCTTCGTCGGGCCGATGCCGACTCGAATTGGAATGCCCAGCCACCGCAGGACGCGCCGGCGGAGGCGATCGGCCACCCGCCAGAGGTTCTCTTTCGACAAGGCCGGGAGCGTCAGAAACGCTTCGTCGATCGAGTATCGCTCCAGCTCCAGGGCCTCCTGCCGGAGAATCCGAGCTACGCGAGCGGACATGTCTCCATAGAGCGTGTAGTTGGAGGAGAGCACTGCCGCGCCCATTTCCTCCAGCTCTTCTCGCCACTTGAAGTAAGGCGCGCCCATTGGCACGCCGTTGGCTTTAACCTCCTCGCTTCTAGCAATGACGCACCCGTCGTTGTTCGAAAGTACGCAGATGGGCCTCCCTCGGAGGGCCGGATCGAAGACTCGCTCGCAGGAGGCGTAGAAGTTTTGGCAGTCGGCGAGAGCGAATACCGTGTCCACGGGACAAGAAATGGAAGGTGCGAAGGGCAGTCCACGACGGAGGCATTGCAGGATCGCCTCGCGGATCAGGACACCTCGTGTATGACGTGCTGGACCACGCCCCAAACAACGAGTTCCTGTCCCTCCCGTACGGGAATTGGGTCGTGATCTTTGCTTTCGGGCATGAGGCAGGGGTGGCCGGAGTGAACCTCGTATCGTTTGACGGTGAGCTCGGTATCGAGGGCGGCCACGACAACATCGCCACTCTCCGGCTCCACCGACCGATCAACCACGATGATGTCGCCGTCGTGGATGCCCACATCGGTCATCGAGTCGCCGGAGACCCGGACGAAGAAGGTCGCCTCCTCATTGCGGACCAGGTGCCCCGTGAGGTCGAGCTCAGTCTTGACGTAGTCATCGGCCGGGGACGGAAAGCCCGCCTCCACGCGAGAGAGATAAAGCGGCCCCTCTACAGTAGCGGACTCCGCCAGATTGTTGCGCGCCTGCTGCACCTCAGTCACGACCAGAGCGTGCCTGGAGCCGGTCCGACTTCGCTTGTTGGAACTGTCGTTTGAGAAGCTTGGAAGAGACCATTTTGGAAATTGGGAGTGCATCGCAGATAGAGAAGTGCTGATCACTGACGTTTTGGACTCGAGCTCAATCAGGACTCCATAATAACGATCAGCACACATATTTCAAACATATACCCGGTCTCCTGCTGTTTCTTCTCTGCAGACCTGAGGCTGATAATCACCTTATTTATTCTAGAGGAGCGTTAGATCTGCCACCCTGCACGTGTCAAGAAGGTGCATTTCTCATTCGGGAATCCACTTCTCCGAAGAGATTCCCAGGCCCGGCCCTTGGTGGGGGACCGGGCCTTTGTCTTTCAGCCGCTGCGCTGGGGTTTCTTGTCAGCATCACTAGTCGCACCCGATCCTCGGCTTGAAGGCGTTGTGAGTACCCCTTGTGGGGCAACGGTGCGGCAGAGCTACACCGCTCCGTCCACTCCAGGTAGCGACTCGATATGCCTGCGGTTCGGACTATTCGTCTTTTTAGCGCCACCGAGTTACATGAGAAGCTACAGTGGCTTCCTTGACACCTTGTCGGGTCATTTTCTCATCAACGCACGACTGTGATCCGCTGGGTCTCGGCATCCGACCGGCCCTGAACGCGGACGAAATACGTCCCGGCTCCGAGTCGGGTACCCATGAGCGCGAGGGAAACCGGCTGGCCCGGAGAAACACGGCCCTCGTAAAGGCGAGCTATCTCTCGTCCCAGAAGGTCGTACCCCACGATGGTTACGTCCTGGGCGCGTGTGGTTGCCACCGTCACGGTGGCGCGGGACCTCACGGGCGTCGGATAGACCTCAAGGGACAGGCCACTGGAGGGCGTTACGACTGCCTTCACCTCTTGGGACAGATGGGACGTCCCGTCCACGTCGACCTGCCGAAGACGAAACCAGTGCGTCCCGTATGAAAGCTCCTCCACCGCGTAGGAGTAGCGGGTCGGCTCGGTAGTTGTCCCCGCGCCTTTGACTTGGCCAATGACGCTCCAGTTGCCTTGCCCCTCATATGGATCTATCTCTTTTGTGTCTCTCCCCTTCCGCTGAACCTCAAACCTAGCGTTTTCCGTCTCGGAGGCGGTTTGCCATCGCAGGATGGCGCGCTGGCCGGATACCTCGGCGCCAAACGCAACCAGCTCGACGGGTAGCGGACTCCCCTCGACTGTCCGTCCAGGCGAGAAAAGTGCCCCACCGGAGCCTGCAGCACTGCTGTGAGCGGTAAAGGTCCCGGTAAAGTCCGGCGATCGGGCGATCGACTCGTCGGAAACCGAGCCGTCGTAGGTGTGGCTGAGGAGCTCTATTCCGGCACCGTCGGTAAGAGTCGCGGTGTCGCCCCCATTGTTGAGGCCGAGACCGCCCGTTGAGGCGACGCGGACGAGACCCGGAATCGAGGAGGCCGGCGCCCCACCTCCGAAAACGACGACCGATTCCTCTGGCTCCAAGCTCGTCCCTTGGGAAAACACGTGCCTCACGGAGACTCCGTCTTTTAGCTCATAGCCGGAGAGATCGACCGTCCCAGAAGTGGAGGTATTATAGATCTCGACGAACTCGTCCTCGGTCGCAGAGCGGCTCCCGTCCTGATTGGCGTCACCGTCGCTCCCGCTCGCTGGGTCGGCAAGAATCTCGTTCAGGGTGAGGGGACTCTCGTTGTCCTTGATGCGAAGGAGACTTCCGTTCTCGATGCCGGGCTGGGCCCCGCCGGTGCTCTGAACATTCTGGATCTCAAAAATCGCGTTCTCGGACTCCTCAGTTTCCGTGTCGTCAGTCAGAGAAATGCTTACGCTGCGCGTAGCTCCATCGGTGGCCGTGGACGGGAAAGACACGGTCTGTGTTGAGTAGCCTCCGATGTCAGTAGACGTGGCTGTGCTCAGGTCGCTCCGAAACGCGATGTCGGCACTGACGGCGCTACCGTCTGGACTGTTGTACCGCACCGTGAGGGTAACGCTTCCCTCTCCCTCCTGGCTCTCAAGACGCACGGGGTCGAAGACCAAGACCGGGCCACTTCTCGTCCCGAACGTCCGGCCGGCGAGGCTCTCGTCGAGGACGAAGGGGTTTTCGTTTCCCTGCTCGGTCGCGATCGCCGCGCTACGGTCCCGTTCGGCCTGGGTGACCCCGTCACTCGAGTGCCAGTTCAACAGAGCGCCGCGCATTTCCTCAAAGAACGCCTCGTCTGCCACCTCTCGCCAGACGGCGAAGAAGTAGAGGGTCCCGCGGGCGACGTCTCCCTCCCGGCTCTCACGTGGCTCCCACACCTCAGAGCTGAGACGCTCGCTGTAGGCATCGATGTCTGAGGAGGGCGTCTGCGACTGGACCTGATCGAACCGGTACCAAGCGTCGGTCTGGTTGTCGGGGCTTTCGCCGTATGGGATATTGCTGCGAGCGGAGTTGACCTCCTCGCGGGCCGGGTAAAGATTGTGCATGTCCGAGCGCTCCGGTTCGTTTCCCGCGCCCTTGCTCTGGGGATAGAGGTGCTCGGCGTTTATGCCTTTCGAGAAAGCGTCCTGCGAGGGGTCCTCCCCACTGGTAAGCGTGATCGTGTATCCAGAGTAGATCCCTTTGAGGGTGCCGCTTCCATCCGAGTCGATGTCCCGGTAGAGGACGTCCCGGGCCGTTGAGTACCCGAGCGTGCCGGTCGGGGTGTAATTCTCCTGGATGCAGAGGAGGGCCAGAAGGCCGGTCCGATCCTCACAGACGGTGGTCTGCGCCCGGGCCTCAGGAGCTAAGGCCATAAAGGCCAGCAGGAAACCAATTATCGAGGCAATGCCGACCGAGGAGGAAAGTCCTCCGTCGTCCTGAGAAAAGGAAAGAGGTGCTCCCGGAAGAGAAAGTCGCATCGGGTGGGATGAAGGGACGCAAGAGCTGAAGAGGGAGGTACAGGAGCCCAAACGCCGCGACGAAGAAAACATGGGCGCCTCTACAAGATTACCATGCTGCCCCATTACCGCAATGGATTCCCTCTTTGAATCGAGCTCTTTTAGGAAAAGCACCGATGCCCTATGCCCGCTGGCGCCGGAGGAGCGGATTGGGCGATCCGTGGGATGAGTTCGATTCCGAACGGCCTCTCCTCTCAGGATCGTTCTCGGGCAAATCAGGCATCGAGCGAGTCGTTTGTTCTGTAAGGTGTTTTGTTTTGGAAGGTGTTGTAGGTGACGGGGCTCCTGCCCAAGTCACCACCTGGTTACGTCACCACCCGACTGCTCACCACCCGGTCGATGAGGGGGCCCAGGTCTGCCTGCTGTGCCGGCGTCCTCGCTCTCATTCGTCCTGTCCATTGCGTATGCCTCCATTAGCATCAAAAGGCCAGCAATGGTGAGGGCCGCAGCCCCGCCCAGAAGGCCGAGTTGTATGTACAGCTGGTGATCCGGGTATTGTAGCACCTCAAATAATCTCCCGATCGCAATCAGAGCCCCGAAGATCGCGAGGAAAAACCCAGACACGCGCATGACGCTGGAGCGTCTGCTTCTTCTCCATCTGGAAAGCCAATCCCAGTTGTAGCATCCCAAGGACGCTATCGAGGCAGCCCCACCGATGACGCCCAATTGCAGGTAGACCTTCCAGTATGGGAGACTTACCCGGAAGAATAAGAGCCCTATCGCCGCGAGAGCTCCGAAGAGGCAGAGAAAAGTCCAAACGACCCCGGATGCGCTTAAGGGTGAATTTCTGCTGCTCGTTCACGCCCGTGGTTCAGGATCTGCTTTTTGGTGTATTCGGCTATGAAGAGGTGGTGGCCAGTGTCGAGCGAGTTGCCAACGTCAAGGACCTACAGTCAGGAGAATTCTAACGAACTGTCGATTCTATGGCAAGCTCTCGCAAGCTTGCCCGTTGCCGTCCCTGTCGAGTCGGTGCGGGTCTTTCTCTGAGCTTTCGTTTTGGGCCGCTTCGAAGAACCGTTGGGCCTGATCTTGCGAGCTGAAGTCCCCGCAATCTCGATCCGTTCCGCTCGGGTCGTACGGGAGCCCCTCAGGCGTTGGTGTGGACTTGGGCGAACGGCGCTTCCCATCCCGCCAGTCCCAGGGCGGAATCGGATCTGTTCGGTACCAGAGACCCAGCTCAGCGCTGCGAGCTTGCTTCTGCAGTCGATCATACTCCGTTGCACTGGGGGCGTATCTTTCGTAGTACCATCCGTAGCCGTTTTTGAGTAGAAGCTCCCCGAGATCGGCTCCTTGAACGCTTATGCGGGCCACAGCGCGGCCGTACGAACCGATGTCCACGACCT
>JAHENZ010000086.1 GCA_018609755.1 Salinivenus sp.
GCGACGGCCCCTGGACGATCGACCACGTGCTGAAGCAGCGGTCTCTGGACGACGTCGACATCGGCCCGGACGGCGACCGCGTGCTGTGGGTGAAGGAAACGCCCGATCCGGAGGCCGACAAGACACAGTCCGATCTCTATCTCACCTATCGGAACGACCCGCACGCGGGCGACTCGACGGCAACGATCCAACTCACCCGCACAGGCAACAACGAAACTCCGCTGTGGAGCCCGGACGGACGAGACATCGCGTTTCTGTCGGGACGGAAGCAGGAGGGGGAGGACGAGGGCACCCAGATCTGGCGTCTCGATCCGCGCGGGGGGGCGCCGGAGGCGATTACCGACGTGGAGCACGGCGTGCGGGGCGCGCGGTGGCTCGACAACGACCGAATCCTCTTTACGGCTCGGGAAAAGAGCACGCGCTACGAGACGCACCTGAAGGAGGAGAACGACGACGCAACGGTGGTCGAGGACACCACCCTCTTCCGTCCGGTGCGCCTCTTCGTTATGAACGTAGAGACGGAGGAGGTGACGCGGATCACGGAAAATGAGGGGCAGGTCGGGGAGTTCGTGCCTTCGCCCGACGGCCGCTACGTCGTCTACAGCGTCGATGACTCGCCGGTCGACGCCGACGCGCGCGACCAACCGCACCAGTACCTGCTCGACCTGGAGACGGAGACGACGACGGAGATCTTCGACGAACAGTATTTCGATCCCTCCGACTACCAGTGGACGCAGGACGGCAGTGGCTTTTACGCGTCCGACACCGAGTCGTCGGACCCGGAGCACGAGGGCTCGGGCATCAACAAGCTCTACTACTTCAGCCTGACTGATCGCTCCTACCAGGAGGTGCCACTTCGATACCAGGACCACGGCGTGGGCTACGGCGGCTACAGCGTGGCCGACGGGGGGATTCACGTGCAGGTAGCCAACGGCCCGAAGTTCAAGCCGCGCTTCTACCGCAAGACGAGCGATGGATGGGCCATTGAGGAGGTGGAGGACGAGCGTCTGCAGCACGCCACCTCCCTGACGATCGGCCCGGACGGCGAAACGATCGTCTTCAGCCACTCCCGCGCCGATGCGCTTCCGTCCTACCGCGTGGGTACCTACCGACGCGGCCAGATCCGCAGCGACGAGACGCTGACGACCCTCAACTCGCAACTGGAGGACCTGCCCCTTCCGAACGCCGAGGTCGTTCGATGGACGGGCGCGCAGGGCGAGACGGTGAACGGCATTCTGTACTACCCGCTCAACTACGACGAGGACCGCGAGTACCCGATGGTCACCGTCATTCACGGCGGCCCGAGTGCGGTGGACCTTGACGCCTGGAGCCTCGGCTGGACCACCTACCCGCCCCTCCTCGCCCAGAAAGGCGCGTTCGTCTTCCGGCCCAACTACCACGGCTCCGGCCATCACGGCCAGGAGTTCGTCGAATCCATCAAGGGCAAGTACTACGAGTTGGAAATCCCCGATATCGTGAGTGGAATCGACAGTCTCGCAAACGCGGGCCTGGTCGATCGCGACTCGCTCGGCGTGATGGGCTGGTCGAACGGCGCCATTCTCACGACGCAGCTCACCATCGAGCATCCGGAGCTCTTTCAGGTGGCCGCCCCCGGCGCCGGGGTGGTGAACTGGTCTTCCGACTACGGGAATTGCGCCTTCGGGGTGAGCTTCGATAATTCCTACTTTCGCGGGCCGCCCTGGGAAAATGAGGACTACTACGTCCAGAAGAGCCCGCTCTTCGAGATGGAGAAAATTCAGACGCCCACCCTGATTCACCACGGCACGGAGGACCGGGCAGTGCCCTACGAACAGGGCTGGGAGTACTACCGCGCCCTCCAGCAGATCGGGCAGGCGCCAGTGCGGTACCTGAGCTATCCGGGGGAACCGCACGGCTTCCGCGAGCTCTCGCACCAGCGCCGCAAGATGGAGGAGGACCTGACGTGGCTCAACACCTATCTCTTCGACACCACGTCGATGGACGAGCGTGTGGAGGACCGGCTGCTCGCCGACAACGCCCCGCTGTCGCTCCTGGAGAGTGCCGACACGCCCGCGGAGGTCGATGGGCAGTACGGCGAACAGGTGAACGGCATCCTCACCCCCGAAACGGTGACTGTGGCCGACACCCTCACGGTGGGCCGCTTTGAAGTGACGCGGGCCCAGTTCCACGCCTTCGACTCTTCCTACGACGTGCCCTCCGGCACGGCCAACTACCCCGCGAACGGCCTCTCGGCGAAGCAAGCCCAGGCCTACATCGAGTGGCTGAGCGAGCAGACCGGTCGCGACTACCGCCTGCCCACCGCCGCCGAGCTTGAGGCCCTCCAAACGGCGCGCAGTGGGTCGTCGGAGAACACCCCGGCGTACTGGGCCGGATACACGCCCACCCTGGACGAATACCAGCGGCTGCGCCCCCGTCTGGAGGCCCGCGCCACCGACGCGCTCCTCATGCCGGTGGGCAGTCGCCCGCCGGGCCACGGCACGGACGGCTCCGGTCCGCTCGTCTACGACACGGACGGCAACGTGGCCGAGTGGGCCCGCACCGACGACGGCTGGACGGCCCACGGCGCCTCGGCCCTCACGCTGAAGAACGAAAAGGCCGAGACCGCGCCGGACGTGCCGTCGCGCGTCACCGGCCTCCGCGTCGTCCTCGACGACGGGCAGTAGTCGTTCCTGCCGAACCGTACCGAACAAAAAAACGGCAGACCCCGGCCGTCCCTGTCTCCAGGAGCGGTCGGCGGTCTGCCGTAGTCGTGTTCGGGCGTCCAGTTGACCGGATCGTCAGTTCGCCACCTCCGCACGGGTGATTTCCCACGAGACCTCGTCCGGAAGCGGGTCGTTGTGGAGTGAGTAATCGCCCTGCTCGTCCGCCTCCAGCGTGAGAGACTGGAGCTCACCGTCCGGCAGAGCAAAGCGAGTCGTCGCCGGTTCGCCGTCCACGCTATAGACGCGGAGCTCGATCTCGCTCCAGTCCATCTGATCGGTGTTCTGCGCCAGGTCGATGTGCGGCAACGCGGTGTTGTTCTTCACGAGCGCAATGACGGGGATGTCCCCTGCGGTAAGCTCGTGCCACTGCGCCCCTTCGTACACCTCGCCCGTCTGGTAGTCGATCCAGGTGCCGGGCGGCAGGTACACGTCGCGCGTATCGCTGCTCTCAAACAGTGGCGCCACGACCAGCTTGGAGCCAAGCATAAACTGGTCGTCAATCGTCCACGAAGTCGGGTCGTCCGGATACTCGAAGAAGAGCGACCGAAGCATCGGGTGCCCCTCTTCGGACGCCTTGTTCGCCTCGGCGTAGATGTACGGCATCAGCCGGTAGCGGGTCTCCAGCGAGCGGCGGTACATGTCC
>JAHENZ010000087.1 GCA_018609755.1 Salinivenus sp.
GGGTCGTCTCGTCGAGCAGGCCGAGCACGTCGGCGGCCTCGTCCGGGTCGAGGCGCGCGAGGAACTGCCGCAGTTGCCCCGTGTCCATGTCCGCAACGAGGGCCTCCCGGACCGACTCGGGCAGGTGAAAGAAAAGATCCCTCTGCTGAACCCCTTTGAGCTGGCGAAAGACCGCCGCCGGTGTGTCGGACTGGGCGAGGTCCTGCTGAATGTCCGCCGATGGGGCGTCGGGCGTGCCTGTAGCCATGAATTGTGTGGACTTGTTATAAGTGTCTTTGCACAACAGCGCACCGACGGCTGATCGCACCGTATGGAGTCGACATGCCGTCTGATTGTCGTGTTGCGGCTTGATACAGACAACCTCGTCATCGTCGCAACGTTCGGTCACGCCCCAGCGCAAAGAACACGCGGGGACTGGCCCACGGCCCCGAGGAGGCCGACGGTGCGCGTACCGATCCGTGAGAACGTACGTGAATGCCTCTTCCGGATGGATGGGGACCGAAGGCGACAACGGATGTCGAAAACGTATACCAACTACTACTGCGTCAACCGTCAATGTTTGGGCATGAAGAGTCCTGACACGCCGCGCACATGTTTTGCGATTCCGCTCAAAATCGCCCTTGTAGCGCCGTTGGACTCCAACGGCGCTACAAACGGGTCGCTCTTTCCAATTTGACCTACCGCAAGAATCATAGCTGACGCTGCACTACGCAGGAGACGAAAATCAAGGCCTCCCTCCCCACGGCAATTGCATCTTCCTTCTGATACAAAATCCGACTCACGATGTCGGGATCTCAGAAGGTGGATTCGTCCCTGAACGGCGTATAGCGCCCTTTTTGAAGAGATTGGCTCCGCCATGGACCGTCGGATTCCGTATAAAATCGGATGAGACCTCAATCTAGCGTACGCCGGTCGGTCGCCCACACGCCCATACGCCCGTTCATTCGGGCTCAATCCATCAGAAAATCGGCAACTGAGCCACCCTCACCCAGACAAGAGTCTAACATGCGATAGCCCTGCCTCCCTCTCCCCATCGCGCGATGGGACGAACCCGACATTGCGATACGTGATCCGGACACGGGGAACTTTGCAGTGGGGGCGAAGGAATTGAATGAACGCCCCGTTCGTCTTTGACGCCTTCCCCCTCAATCCTTTCGGCACCACCGCGCCCCTACCCATGAAAACCATCAGCACCCACCTCTCCTACTTCCTGAAGGACCGCGAGGTGAAGCGCAACCTGTCCATCCTGCTTCGGTATGTCGTCTTTTTGCTGGTGGTGATTGCCATCTTTACGGTGGTCTTCCACTTCATCATGCTCTACGTGGAGGGGGAGGAGCACTCCTGGATCACGGGGCTCTACTGGACGCTGACGGTGATGAGCACCCTCGGCTTCGGGGACATCACGTTCCAGTCGGACATCGGACGCCTCTTCAGCGTGTTTGTCCTGCTGTCCGGCATCGTGATGCTGCTCATTGTGCTGCCGTTCGCATTCATTCGGTTCTTCTACGCGCCCTGGCTGGAGTCGCAGATCCAAAACCGAGCCCCCCGTTCCCTCCCCGCCGGCACGTCCAATCACGTCATTCTCACCAACTACGACACGATTACACAGGGGGTGGTGCGGCGGCTGGAGCGGGACGAGATTCCGTACGTCGTGCTGGAGCCGGACCCCGTCACCGCCGCCAACCTGTACGTCGACGGGGTGCAGGTGGTGACCGGCGAGGTAGATGATAAGGCGACTTACGAGG
Organism: Salinivenus sp.; assembly: GCA_018609755.1. Taxonomy (GTDB): domain Bacteria; phylum Bacteroidota; class Rhodothermia; order Rhodothermales; family Salinibacteraceae; genus Salinibacter. Next base: position 1,746 of record JAHENZ010000087.1, read on the forward strand.
CGGTACGGGCCAACCAGGCGCGGTTCGTACTGGCCAACCACGACGATCAGACAAACACAAACGTCACGCTCACGGTGCGCGAGGTGGCCCCGGACGTTCTCCTCGCTGCCCTCGTGAGTGACGACGATTCGCAGGACATCCTGGAGCTGAGCGGGGCCACGCAGGTGCTCCCAATCAAGCGGTGGCTGGGAGAACAGCTGGCCACCCGCGTGACCGCCCAGTACGGGGAGGTTCATCCCATTGGACAGTACCGCGACCTCCGTTTCGCGGAACTGCCGGTGCACCACACCAACCTGGAGGGACAAACCATCCGGGAGGCCCGGCTCCGCGAACGGACGGGTGCTACTGTCGTGGGGGGCTGGGAGCGCGGGACGCTGCACCCCGTGCGCCCGAACACGCCGCTGGAACCCACGAGCGTGCTGGTCGTGACGGGGACGACCGAGCAACTCCGGACCCTCAACCGACAAGTCATCTCGGACGAGGAGCTCACCGAGCCGGTCCTCGTCATCGGGGGCGGGAGCGTCGGCGGGGCGGCTGTGCGGGCCCTCCACGAGCGCGGCGTGCCCGTCCACCTCGTGGAACGGGAGCGCGCTCGCTGTGAGGCGCTTCACCCGTACTGCGCCGCCCAGTTCTGCGGCGACGCGGCCGAGTATTCCCTGCTGAAGGAGGCGGGAATCGAGACGGCCCCGTCCGTTCTGCTCACCACGCACGACGACGCCACGAACATTCATCTCGCCGCGTACTGCCGTCGCCTGAATCCGGAGATGCGCGTGGTAAGTCGCATCACCCACCAGCGCAACCTGGAGGCCATCCACCGCGCCGGGGCCGACTTCGTGCTCAGCTACGCCACGCTCGGGGTTGATGCGGTCTACTCGGCGCTCCGGGGGCGGCGCCTGGTGGTGCTCGGGGAGGGAGTCGACCTCTTCACGCGGGCCGTGCCGCCCTCGCTGCAGGGCACGACACTGGCCGAGAGCCGCGTGGGGGCGCGCACGGGCCTCAATGTCGTCGCCATCGAGGACGGGGACACGTTTGAGACCGAGCTCACCGGTGAGACCGTACTTCCGTCGGACGGGAATCTGCTGTTGATTGGATCCGACGAGCAAATGGATGCGTTCGCCGACCTCTACGAATAACGCGGGGTCCGGCCTCCGAGTCATCACGTCCTCTTTTCACGGTTTCCGAAATTGTCGTGGCCGAACAAGCGGGCTTTGAGCGGAATGTCGGGCTCTTTATGGCCGTTATGATCGGCATCGGGGCCATGATGGGGCCGGGGGTCTTCGCTCTGCCCAGTGAGGTCGCCGGATCGGTGGGGCCGCTGGGCATTGTGGCCTATCTGTTGATGGGCGGGCTCACGCTCTTCACGGCCCTCAGCTACAGCGAGCTGGGGGCGGCCATTCCCATTGCCGGCGGGGGCTACTCGTTCGTGAGCCGTACGCTGCCCGACCCAGTGGCCTTTCTCACGGGCTGGTTCTTCTGGATCGGCAACACGCTGGCCTGCTCGCTCTACGTGGTCATCTTTGCGCTCACGATCAAGAACTACTTTTTCCCCGAGCTCAGTGTAATTCTCGTGGTGGTGGCGACGACGGCCGTGTTTACGGCCTCCAACTACCGCGGGCAGGCCGAGGCGCTGAAGGTGATCACGGTGATGAACATTGTCGAGCTGGTCATCCTGCTGGGGGTGGGGGTGCTCGGCGTGCTGCAGGTAGAGCCGGCCAACCTGGAGCCGTTTGCGCCGATGGGGCTGGGCCCGCTCATTCCCACAATGGGCATGATCTACATCTCGTACGTGGGGTTCGACCTCATCACCGTAGCCGCCGAGGAAATCGTCGAACCGGCCAAAAACATTCCGCGGGCCATTCTCATCACCCTCGGCGTGGGCGTCGGCATCTACGTGCTGCTCCTCTACGTGATGATGGGCGTCGTGAACTACGCCGACCTGGCGCAGACGAGCACGCCGTTTATCTTCGTGGCCGACCACCTCTTCGGTCCCTGGGGTCGCTGGGCGGGGGTGGTGGCGACGATCATGGCGAGTCTCTCGGCCTTCAGCGTCACGCTGGGCGCCAGCTCGCGCGTGCTCTTTGCGCTCGGCCGCGACGGCTACGTGCCCAGCGTCCTCGCGCGCCTGCATCCGACGCACAATACCCCGCACATTGCGCTCTTCGTGTGTGCCGGGCTCGTCACGATCCTCGGCGCGTCGGGCATCGTGCGGCTTCTGGCGTCGGCCAGCAGCTTCGGCTACCTGATCGCCATCGGCGTCGTCAACTACGCCGTCATCGCCCTTCACCAGAAGATGCCGGCCCTGCGGCGCCCGTTCAAGATTATCCTCTACCCGACGGTGCCCATTCTGGGCCTCGTCTCGTGCTGGTTCTTCGTCCCGACGCTGGAGGTCAACAGCCTGATTCTCGGAAGTGGACTGACGGTCGTCGGCGGCGTGCTTTATTTTCTGCAGCCGGGCAACCGGGACGTGTTTTCCGGACTCCCGGCCGTGCTCCATCGTCTACGCCTTCGCATTCAAGCCTACTGGAGGCCTCACATGAATGTCCTCATCATCGGCGGCGGGAGTCAGGGCCGCAACATTGCCGACCGCCTGCTTACGCAAGACGAGTTTCGGATGGTCTTTCGGTCGTCCGAGTACCAGCTCACCTTTATCGAACAGAACGAGGGGCGCTGCGAGGAGCTGGAGCAGCGCTACAACGTCCCCATCTTCCAGGGCGACGGCACCAAACAGGAGGTGCTGGAGCAGACCGAGCCCCATAAGATGGACGTGGCCATCGCCGCGACCAACGACGACGAGCGCAACACGATCGTGGCGCTGCAGGCCAAGCGGCTCGGCATCGAACGGGTCATTGCCATTGCGCGAGACCCGGACTACGTGTCGCTGATGGAGGACAGCGGCATCGTGTGTATCAGCGCGCCCTACGCCACGGCGGCGATGGTGGAAAACTACCTGGACCGGCCCGGCGTGGCCGACCTCTTCGAAATCGAAACCGGGGTGGCCAGTCTCATCGACATGGAGGTGCCGGACGACGGACGGGTCGTTGGGCAGAAAATTCAGGACATCGACATCCCCGAGCAGTGCGTGGTGGCGGCCATCATCCGGGGAGAGGAGTTCGTCGTTCCGCGAGGAAACACGGAAGTGCACGGAGGCGATCACGTCGTGTTTGTGGGGCCCAGCGAGGCCATTCAGACGGCCCACGACATCTTTTCCGCCGAAGCGGAAGCGGCGGCGTAGCGGGGAACGCCAGATTCCCGGATGTGAGTGGGGGGCGATGTCACGGAGCGTTCGACGGGGCCGGACGCTCGAACGTCATCCGTTCGTCGGGCACGGCCGGCCCTTCCACAACAATGCTGTCGTCGTAGACGGTAATGTTGGTTCGTGAACTTGCGAGGACCGACGACATGTCGGGTTTCATCGTAAAAGGTACCATGAGGCGGGGCCCGTCGCTGCCAGTGGGGTAGAGGCGGAGTTCGTGAGTGGAGCCTACCGAGTATTTCTCGAAGGCTTTCGTGACGAAGCCTCCCTCTAAGGCATTGGGCTACCACTGGGCCGAACGGGGCGTCTCGACGAGAAAGTTTTCAGAAACGGGACGCTCGTCCGTGTTATCCTCGAAGCCGACGTTGAGCAGGATGGCTCGATCGGACGTTGCTTCTGTATCGGCGGTGGATTGGTTCGAGGCCTCGTCGGGGCCGCGCCCCAGGGGGCCGAAACCGATGGCGGCGACGCCGAGAACGAGGACGGCGGGGACGAGGAGAGAGCGAACGGGTGATCGACGAGTCCCGGTTGCGGGCACGTGCGGAACGGTTTGTTGATGGTTGACGGGAATAGCCGAACGGGAGCTATGGACCCGTCTGTGACCGAGAAAGGGAGTCGGGCCGAGCGGAGACCGGGACGCGATCCTCGTACAACACGCGGGCCGGACTCCGGAAGGAAATGCCCTGCGTCGACTCGGTGGTGATCATGACGGTCTCTACGACCGGCGGCGGCACCGGCGTCTCGGCGTGCCACCGTACCAGGAAGTTGGCGCCGACGCCGCCTCGAATGTCGTCCTGCTCCACGACAATGTACGTCGAGGCGAGAGGATCGAGTACACGCGTCGTGTCCAGATAGTCCCGCACGTGATTCCCACTGCTGTCGTAGTACTCGATCGCCGAGAGCTCGATGGGCGATTCCGGACTCGTGTTGCGGAGGCTGAGGGTCGTGGCGAGGTTCATCGACCGCTGGGCGTCCCGAATGTAGATGTGGGAGTAGGCCGGAACGTAGAGAGTTTGGCTGCGGACGAGCTTCGGAGGCGTACCGCGGTCGTAGGAGGAAGGGGAAGTCGTCGATAGACTGTCGAGGTGGGAGGGCGGCGGCTGAACGTTGGGCGGGGCCGATTCGGGAGATTCGCAGGCCGTTCCGAGGATGCCCAGCAAGAGGCCGCCCACACAAAACAACAGAGAAGAGGGTCGAAGGAGGAGCATGCTGGGCAGATGAAAAAGACGGAACCATGCCGGATAGGGCCGAACATATCTCCGGAGGAGGCGGGCGGTTCCGGAGTCGGAAGCGGGCGTCCGTCGTGAGTTCTCTGTAAGAAGGAGAGAATCCCTTCTCCGACTGCCTTCGAGACGCATGTCGTTGCGGTGACCTCACACGTTCTCCGTTGCAGTTTCGGTCGTTGTCGATAATCTTTCGGCGTGGAGCTGTTTTTTTCCCGACTAATGACCGTCATTAATGAAAGTCGTCGTTATTGGCGTTGGGCAGGTGGGCCGCAGCGTGGCCCATGCGCTCGCCCAGGACCATCAGGTCGTTGCCGTCGACAAAAATCCCGAGCGTCTCGATTCGCTCCGGGCCGAGGCGGACGTGCTTACGTATGAAGGCAACGGCGCCAAGCTCGACGTCCTCCAGACGGCGGGCGTTCAGGACGCCGACCTCGTGATTGGAAGCACGAGCGACGACCGGAGTAACATTCTGATCTGCAGTACGGCCCGGGCCCTTCACGGGGACGCGTTCACCATTGCCCGCGTCGCCGAGACCGAATACCTCGCCACTTGGTCGCAGCTGCGCGAAGCGTTCAACGTTGACTTTATGGTCGGGGCCGACCACCTTACGGCCCGAAGCATCGTGGAGGTGGCCGGTCTTCCGACGGCCCGGGACGTCGAATACTTCGGCCAGGGGCGAGTCGTCATGGCCGAGTTCACCATTCCCGAGGGGAGTCCGATTGCGGGGAAAACCGTACAGACGCTCGACTTGAGCGACGCCGTCAACCTCGTCGCCGTGTTCGACGACGATTCCATGGAGATCGTTCGGGGGTCCACCCGGCTGAAGGCCGACACTCGGCTGCTGGTGATCGGGCGGCCGAGTCAGGTCGAGAGGTTTGGGAGTCGGCTCGTCCCGAAGACGCAGCTGAAAGAGACGCGCCACGTCATGATTCTGGGCGGCGGCGAGATTGGATATCAGACCGCCCGCCTGCTCGAACAGCGCGGCCTCCAACCGAGCCTCGTCGAGAGAGACCCGGACCGCGCACAGGAGCTCGCTCAGGAACTGCCCGACACGTTGGTGCTCCAGAACGATGCGACGGACCCGGACTTTCTGCGCCGGGAGGGTGTATCGGACGCCGACCTCGTGGTCTCTGCCCTCACGCCGGACGAGCGGAATCTCCTTGCGTCGGTTCTGAGTCGCGAACTCGGCGCCAACAAGGTCCTTTCGGTGGTCCACAACGGCGCCTACGAATCGGTCTTTACGTGCAGCGGCATCGACGCTATCGTGAATCCGCGCCGGGAAGTCATCGAGGAAATCCTTCGTCACACTCGCGACCGGGACGTCGAGAAAATCACGTTCGTCGAGCACGAACGGGGCGAGGTGGTCGAAATTGAGCTCGACGCGGAGAGCCTGCTCGTGGGCCGTCCCCTCCAGGAGGCTGTGGACGAGGTTCCTCACAATTTCGTGCTCGGGGCGGTCGTTCGAGACGAGGACGTCCTCACGCCTCGGGGTCAGAGCGTCCTGCAGGCGGGTGACCACGTCGTCATGTTTGTCGACGCGGAGGTGGCCGACGAGGTGCTGGAGGCGATATAGCGCTGCCTGAATCGAGCGTTTCGACCCCCTCTGCGTTCGATCGAGCGACATTCTGAATTGACACATCAATTGAGTACCGCGATATGATAGCGGGTCGTCGATTTCGTCGGGTCAGCAGTGTTCTCGGGCCCACACTGAAGTGGTTTGCGGCTCTTTTCCTCGTACCGGGAGGGGTGGCACTGTACAACGGGGAGTCGGTGGGGCCCTTTCTCGTACCGCTGGTCGTGGCGTTTGGCATCGGGTGGGCGCTGGAGTGGATCGGGAGCGACAATGAGCTGACGGTCACCGACGGGTTTCTGCTCGTCACCCTCACCTGGATCGGGGTCTCGCTTCTGGGGAGCATTCCCTACCTGATGAGTGGGACGGGGAGCTTTGCCGTGCCCATCAACGCTATCTTCGAGAGCTTCAGCGGCTTTACGGCCACCGGGTCGACGATCCTGCTGGACATTTCCATCGAGAAGCACGGGACGGGCATCATGCTGTGGCGCCAGCTCACGCAGTGGATTGCCGGCATGGGCATCCTCGCCCTGGCCGTGGCCATTCTGCCCCGCCTTTCGGCCGGGGGCGCCCAGTTTCTCGACGCCGAGGTGCCGGGGCCGCGCGTGGAGCGGTTGACGCCTCACATCGCAGAGACGGCCCGCCGCCTTTGGCTGTTGTACCTCGCGTGCTCGGCGGTGCTGTTTGTTCTCTTCCTGGGGGTGCACTACGGGGGGCTCGCGCCCAACATGTCGCCGTATCAGGCTCTCGCCCACACGTTTACGACCATTCCGTCCGGCGGCTTCTCGCCGGAGGCGCGCAGCGTCGAGGCGTTCTCGCCCACGGTGCAGTGGATCATCATTCCGTTCATGTTCGTGGCCGCGATGAACTTTACGCTGCTGTGGCAAACGCTCTTTTCGGACCCGGCGGCCCCGGCCCGAAACACGGAGTTCAAGGTCTACCTCTCGATCTTTGCCGGGGGAAGTCTGCTGGTGAGCCTGATGCTCTGGGGCAACGGGCAGTTCGCACGTCTTGAGGAGACGCTCCGGCAGGGCACGTTCCAGACGGCCACCCTGCTCACCACGACCGGCTACGCGAGCACCGACTTTGCCGTTTGGGGCGAGGAGGTGTTGGCGGTTCTGTTCGTACTCATGTTTGCCAGCGGGTGCGTGGGCAGCACCTCCGGCGGCCTGAAGCTCATGCGGTGGATCGTCGGGTTCAAAGTTATTGGACGCGAGCTCTTTCAGATGATCCATCCGTCCTCGGTCCGGCCCATGTGGCTGGGGCGCCGCGCGGTAAAGGAGCCGGTGGTGCGGGGCATCCTGATCGTGATTCTGGCCTACCTTCTGCTGGTCGTGGGGGGCACCGGGTTCGTGGCCGTGGACGCGCACCGGGTCGGAATCGACCTCACGCTCACGGAGGCCCTGTCGGGCACCCTGGCGGTGCTGGGCAACATTGGCCCGGGGTTTGGGACGTTGGGCCCGATGGGCGGGTTTGAGGCGCTTCCCGTCCCGACGAAGATCTTCATGTGCCTGCTGATGGTGGCCGGGCGACTGGAGGTCATGACGTTCCTGGTGGTCCTGATGCCGGGCTACTGGCGGGGATAGGACACTACTCTTCCTTCTTCTCCAACCCGGACATTCGCCCCCTGTGCCACTCGCACTGGGGGCGGTTCTATTTGGCATGGCTCCGCCCGTCCCCTGGCCTACGTTCTCGGACACGGGCGCAGGTGTGCCTTCTTTGGAAACAGACGAAACCACGAGAGTCGGTCTCCGGTAGCCCCTCCGTCCCGGCGTCTTCGTCGCTCACAATCCGGTCCGCCTGCTCGTGACATTCCTCTTTGGCGTCGCACTCATTCTGATTCTCGGCGTTGGTGCGCAGTGGCTAGCGTGGCAGACCCGGCTGCCGTCGATTCTGCTACTGCTGGTCGCCGGATTTCTGGCCGGACCAGTGTCTGGGATTATCGACCCCACGGTGTTGCAGGGAGAGTGGGTCTACCCGTTTGTGTCGATCTCGATTGGAATCATCCTCTTCGAGGGCGGTCTCAACCTCCGGCTCTCGGAGCTACAGGAAGAACGCGGACCCATCCTCAATCTGATCACGATCGGCGTGCTCGTCACGTGGATTTTGGGATCCGGGGCCGTGTACCTGATCGAAGATTTCCGGGTCGAACTCTCGGTGCTTACGGGCGCCATTCTGGTGGTGACGGGGCCGACCGTCGTCATGCCCCTGCTACGCGAGATTCGTCCCAAGGGGCGAATCGGGGCCGTGGCGAAGTGGGAGGGCATCACCATCGATCCCGTGGGCGCCATCCTGGCCGTCCTGGTGCTGGAGGTGCTTCTTCTGCTGAACGACCCCGAAAGCATTCGGGGCACGGCGGGCGCCCTCGACGCTACGCTACACGTTTTGGAGGGCATCGGCCTGGCCCTCGGGGCGAGCGTGGTCATTGGGGGCGCCGCCGCGGCGCTCATCGTCTACACGCTGCGCCGCCGACTCGTGCCCGGCTACCTCCACAATCCGCTCACGCTTACGCTCGTGGTGGTGGCGTTTGTAGGAGCAGAGGCCATTCAGCACGAGGCGGGCCTCCTGACGACGACCCTCATGGGGCTGGCCCTCGCCAACCAGTCGTACGTACCGGTCAATCGGATCGCGGAGTTCAAAGAAAACCTGCAGGTCTTGCTGCTCGGGGTGCTGTTCATCGTACTAAGCGCACGGCTCGACCTGGCGACGTTCGAGTACGTCGGGGGGCGCACGCTCCTGCTGATCGGAGTGCTCATTCTGGTCGTTCGTCCGCTGGCGGTGTTCGTCTCCTGCGCGGGCACGACGCTGTCCTGGCGCGAGCAGGCGTTCCTGGCGTGGCTGGCGCCGCGCGGCATCGTGGCAGCGGCGGTGGCGTCCCTCTTTGCCTTCGACCTGCAGGGCATCTTTCCGGAGGCCGCCGACGCACTGGTCCCCGTCGTCTTTCTCGTAATTGTGGGAACGGTGGCGATCTACGGACTCACCATTCCGTACGTGGCCCACTGGCTCGGCCTCGCCGACCCGAATCCGGAGGGGGTCCTCTTCGTGGGGGCCGACACCTGGGTGCAACGCATCGCGGAGACGCTCCAGGACTTGGGAATCACCGTGCAACTGATTGATTCAAATCCCGACCACGTACAGCGGGCCCGCACCCGGGGCCTCCACGCCGAGCGGGGCGACGTGCTGTCGGAATCGGTGGTGGAGGAATTGGATTTGAGCGGAATCGGTCGCCTGCTGATTACGATTCCCAACGACGAAGTGGCGTCTCTCGCGGCACTGCATCTGTCCGAGATTTTCGACGTCAACGACATCTTCCAGCTGCCGGCACGCTCGACCCGGGAACACGCGGAGGGCGAGGTGCCCGAACACCTGCGCGGTCATCTGCTGTTTGGAAATGACACCAGCTGTGAACGCATGCGGGATTGCTTCGATCACAATCACGACGTGTTCGTGGTGGAAACGGACCGGGCCATGACGCGAGCCGAGATGGAGGAGCACTTCGGCCCGGAGTCGTTTCCGCTGTTCATCGTACGGGGCACGCAACTGGTCGTCCTCTCAGACGAGGAAACCAAGCAACCGCGCGCCGGCGATCACGTCGTGGTGCTCGCCGAGCGGGGGCAAGTCCAGAAGACGGAGGCCCTCTCAATAGCAGACGCCGAGTCCTCCACGGAGGCGGTGGAGCTCGGGTAACATCGGCAGATTTTGCCCTCCTCTCCATCTCTTAATAGGGCACCCTAGGCGTTACACCATTATCACCTTCGTCGAGTGGAGGAACCTACCGGAAAATTTGGCCTAGAGGTAGCTCCTGCCTTCATATACTACAGCCACGAGTCCCATGCCTTCGGACTCCTCTCTCCAGAAGACCCTCACCCTCTACGACGTCTACGCGATCAGTACGGGGGCGATGTTTAGCTCCGGCTTCTTTCTGCTTCCGGGCATCGCGGCGGCGGAGACGGGGCCGTCCGTGATTCTCGCGTACCTCGTGGCGGGACTCCTCATTTTGCCGTCCATGTACAGCATGGCGGAACTGTCCACGGCCATGCCCAAGGCGGGCGGCACCTACTACTTCCTCGATCGAAGCCTGGGCCCCCTGGCCGGCACCGTGGGGGGGCTGGGGACGTGGCTGGCCCTCGTCTTCAAGAGTGCGTTTGCCCTCATCGGGATGGGGGCGTATCTGGCCATTTACGCCGATGTCCCTATCAAGCCGCTCGCCGCGGCCCTCGCGGTGGCCTTCGGTGTGCTCAACGTCGTCGGCGCCAAGGAGAGCAGCTGGCTGCAGCGCATTCTGGTGACAGTCCTGGTCGCAGTGCTCGCCTTTTACGCCGCGCAGGGCGTGATGTCCGTCTGGGGCGGCACCTCGGCAGCCGGGGGAGCTGTCGGGGAGTTTTCCCCCTTCTTTACGGAGGGCGCGCGCGGCTTTCTCGCCACGATCGGCATCGTATTCGTGTCGTACGCGGGGCTTACGAAGGTCGCGAGCGTGGCCGAGGAGGTACAGAACCCGGACCGCAACATTCCGCTGGGCATGGGGTTGTCGCTGCTGACCGCCACGGCCCTGTACGTCATCGGGGTCGCCATCATGGTGGCGGTGCTGCCCGCAGCAGATCTCCACGCCGACCTTACGCCGGTCTACACCTCCGGCGAGGTCTTTTTCGACTGGCTTCCGTACTCGATTGGACCGATTCTCATCGTCGTTGCGGCCGTTGCGGCCTTTGCCTCCACCGGCAACGCGGGCATCATGTCGGCCTCGCGCTACCCCCTGGCCATGGCACGGGACAAGCTGCTCCCCGACGGATTCGCGAAAATTGGGCGCTTCAAGACGCCGACCCGCTCGATCGTGGTGACGACGGCCCTCATGCTCGTCATCATCTTCGTGCTGTCGGAGGAGGGGGTGGCCAAGCTGGCGAGTGCGTTTCAACTCTTGATCTTTGCCCTCCTCAACTTCGCGGTGATCGTGATGCGGGAGAGCGAGATTCCGTCCTACGCTCCCGGCTATCGCTCGCCGCTCTATCCCTGGATGCAGGTGGCGGGCATCGCCATTCCGTTTTTCCTGATCTCGGAGATGGGGACGCTGGCCATCGTCTTCACCGGCGTGGTGATTCTCTTCGGCATCGGGTGGTACTTCTACTACGCCCGCACGGTGCCCCGGGAGGGCGCCATCTTCCACCTCTTTGCCCGCCTCGGAAAGCAGCGGGACGACGGCCTCGACCGCGAGCTGCAAACGATTCTGGAAGAGAAAGGCGTGGGGCATGACACGGCCTTCGACCGGCTCGTCGCCCGGTCCGAGGTCATTCACCTCGACGATCCTGTGCCCTACGAACAGGTGGTCGAGGACGTGTCCGGCCGGCTCGCCGACGAGTTCGGAATCTCCACGGAGACACTCAAGCACGGCTTTCTGGAAGGGGCGCCCTACAGTGCTGTGTCTGTCACCCACGGCGCGGCCCTGCCGTACTGCCGACTCGACGGCATTGAGGACCCAAAGATGGTCATGGTCCACTGCCAGTCCGGTATTTGCGTCGACCTGAAGGATGACATCGAAGACCTTGACCTTTCCGAGCCGGTGTACGCCTTCTTCTTCCTGGTGAGCCCAAAGGACGATGAGGGCGAACACCTCCGCACACTTGCGACCCTCGCCAATCGGGTCGACGAGGAGCAATTCCTCGTCGAGTGGCGTGCGGCGACCAACGAGCAGGAGGCCAAGGAAAGCCTGTTGCACCACGAGCGGTACCTTACGCTCCATTTGCTTACGGGCACCAGCACGGAAGAAATCATTGGGCGCCGGGTCGAGGATCTCAACCTGCCGGCAGGAGTGCTCGTGGCGCTCATCCGGCGCGACGAGCACATCACCGTCCCCAACAGGGAATCGACACTGCAGGAGGGCGACCGCGTGACGATTATCGGCAATCCGGCGGGCATCGACCGGCTCTACGAGCTCTATCGCTCGGGAGAGCGAGAGGGCGTGGTGCAGTAGCGAATGGGCATGGGAGAGGAGAGCGTGGGGAAGCGGGCGTGCGGACGATGAGGCGTGGAGGGACAAGCGTATGAGGGAAAGCGACCGGAGACGGTCGTCCTTTAGACATTTTTACGTCGGCGGCGGATCGTTTCGGGCGGACGGATCTATCCCTGATGCATCATTCGGCTTGTCTCGTTTCACAAACCCACTTCCTGTCTATGCCCCTTTCCGATTCCGTTTGGCGTTTCGTCTCGGCCGCGGTCCTCTTCGTCGCTGTCGGGATTGGCCTTACGACGACCGCTCACGCACAAATTTCGGCCGATCGCCCTGGATTCGGGGACGGCACCACCACCGTTGCCCCGGGGACGTTTCAGGCCGGCCTCGGCTATGCCTTCAACGGAAACGGCGTCAACAACCACGAGCTCGGCCAGCTGCTCCTCCGCTTCGGCGTAACGCCCGGCCTTGAACTGCGGGGCAGCGTCGGCTCGTACGTCGTCAACGAGTCGCCCTTCGACAACGGGTACGCCGGCTCGGCTGTGGGAACGAAGGTACGCCTCTTTCAGAATGATGTCTCGGCTCTGAGCGGTGTGGCCACGCTGGGCCTGCCGACCGGAACGGGCGTGTACGACAGCGTCGACGACCGGGCGCGACAAGAGTTGAAGCTGGCCTTCGACGGGGCACTTGGCGAGGACATCACCCTCAGCATCAACGGAGGGACGAGCTTCTACTACGCGTCGGGCGTGCAGGACGACAGAGCCGTCGAAATTCTGTTCATTCCTACTCTGTCTTTCGCCATGACGGAGACGACCGGGGGGTACGTCGGCTATGCCGGCTTTTACGACGACGGGCCCAACACGAACTGGGTCGAAGGAGGTGTCACCTTCCTCACCGGTACCGACACGCAACTCGATCTGAATACAGGCCTTCAGATCGACGACAACGGGGATCGCTTCTTCTTCGGTGCTGGCGTGGCACATCGATTTTAGAGACTGTTTTGATTTTTGGATCGTGCTCATTCACGAGGTCGCTCCGTTTTCCCCAGGAGACTCGCGAGGACTGTGAGAGCGACGAACGGTTGGAATCGACCAAATTGCAGTCGTCACGCGAGACTCATTACGCCAGCGTGTGAAATCAAAGCAGTCTCTTAGCGTCCCAATGAAGGAGGAAAGGGATCTTCCGGAATGGAAATCTCCCGTCGAGGAGGAGAACCGCCACCTCCCTATTTTTGGGTATAATATTTATTTTACTCGTTCGTTAGGATGTTGTGGTGCGAGCTCGCATGAGTACAATCGAATTCATGCGCACGCACATCTCGAGAAATAGATCGGTGTTGCATTTCATCCACAACCCTCGAACGACCATGATTGATTACACTCGATTCTCTGCATGGCTGGGAGTGACAGCAGCGATTCTTTTTCTACCTCTGAGCGTTCCGTTCTCTGCACACGCCCAGATTTCTGCCGATCGCCCCGGCTTCGGAACCGGGAGTGCAACGGTAGGCGCCGGGACGTTCCAGGCCGAATTGGGCTATCAGTTTCGGTCCATTTGGATACCAGGCGTCGGTGATGGATTCGCCACCGGAGCCAACACCCATGAGATTGGCCAAGGACTCCTCCGGTACGGCATAACCGACGCCTTCGAAGTCCGAGCGGGCCTGAATTCTTATGTTTTAATCAGTGGTAGCAATAGCGGCTATAGGGATTACTATAGTGGGACTTCGCTTGGGGCAAAAGTGCGCCTCTTCCAGACCCCGACGATGCGTCTGAGTGGTCTTGCGACGCTTGATCTGCCCACTCAGCTTCCGGACGCCCCCAATGATCGGGCCCGGCAGGACCTGAGGCTTGCGTTCGATACGGATCTCGGCGATCGGTTTCAGCTCGCGATCAATGGTGGCACAAGCTTCTACTATTCCGCAGGAATCCAAAACGATCGAGGTGTGGAGTGGCTCTTCATCCCGACCCTCTCTGCCGATCTCACCCCGACGCTAGGAGCCTACGTGGGATACGCCGGGTTTTATTCAGTTCGCGACGGCATCGATTCTGACGAGTCCTTTCACAGCAGGGACTGGGTGGAGGGCGGCGCTACCTATCGCCTCACGCCCGACACTCAGCTCGACCTAAACGTCGGGACGCGGCTCGGAACTGACAACCTTTCCGACCTCTCGATCGGCATTGGCGTCTCCAAGCGGTTCTAGCGTGTGGATTTTGGAATTCGGATTGGGGATTTTCGAGGTTGTGTCCGTCAACTTCCTCCCCATACTCTCCCCTCCGATTCGTGCACATTGACGCAGAAACCCAGGTCGTTACGCTCCTCGGCCACCCGGTCGAGCATTCCCTCTCCCCCACCATCCACAACACCGCGTTTCAGGCACAGGGCGTGAACGCGATTTACGTGGCCACGCCGGTGCGGCCGGAGGTGCTGGCCGACGGCGTGGCCGGCCTGCGGGCATTGCAGTTTCTGGGGGCCAACGTGACGGTCCCGCACAAGGAGGCGGTGCGTCCGCTGCTGGACGACGTGTCGGAACGGGCCGCGGCGGTGGGAGCCGTGAACACGATCGTGCGCGACAATGACACGCTCCGCGGGGACAATACAGACGTAGAGGGCTTTCTGACCCCCTTGAGAGACACGGTCGGCGATTCGCTTGCAGGAGCCCCGATGGTGATCTTTGGGGCGGGTGGAGCGGCACGGGCCGTCGTGTACGGCCTGCTCGACCACTATGCGCCCGAACGCCTCACGCTCGTCGCCCGGCGCCCAGAACAAGCCGAGGCGCTCGCGGCGGACCTGGAGGGCTACGACCCGCAGGACGCCCTCCGCACAGCCACGTTCGACGATGCGACGACCGCCGTTCGGGAGAGTCGGCTCCTTGTCAATGCGACGCCGGTGGGCATGTCCCCAAACACGGACGCCACGCCCTGGCCGGACGCGGACGACTTCGGGACCGACCAGGTGGCGTACGATCTCGTCTACACCCCGGAGGACACCCGCTTTCTACAAGACGCATCGGCCCGGGGCGCGACCCCAATCGGCGGGCTCGACATGCTGGTGGAGCAGGCAGCGGCCTCCTATCGGCAGTGGACGGGTCGGGAGATGCCTCGGGACATCGTGTATGAGGCGCTCCGATGACCTCAGGCCAGTTTCGCAGAGGAGAAGCCTCTCCGGTTGAGGAGATAGTGCGTGAGTCGTGATGCGTGAAAAGACGTCCTCAGTGTATTTCGGCAGCAGTCCGTATCACGCTTCACGTATCACGCTTCACGGTCAGAACACGTATCGCTCGATGAGACGGCGGAGGGGCTTGTTCTGGCGCGGGCGCTGCGGACGGACCAGGAGCACGTTGCAGGGCAGGGCCTGCACGAGGTCCGTCGTGCGATTGGAGAAGAGCAGGTCGCGGAGACGCGAGCGCGCCAGTTTCCCAACGATCGCGAGGTCGGCGTCGCCCGTTGCGTCCACGAGGCCATTCGTCACGTCGTCGGTACAGATGATGTTGCTCGTCGTGACACTGTCGCAGTGGTCGGCCAGCCGGTCGTGGAAGGCCTTCACCGTGTGTACTTCGTCGTCCGAGGCATCCGACGGCATGGCCGTGAGGAAACGAATCTGGGCATCGTGTGCCCGGGCGAGAGCGTCGGCGATAAAGGCCTTGAGTGGTCCGTAGGGGGCGCGGGGGAGGAGGATGACGATTTCGTCGAGGGCATTGGCCCGTCCATCGGAAGCCGCCTGTGGGACCAGAAATGCAATTTCGCAGGACGCCTCTCGGACAAACCAGTCGGTATCAATACCGAGCAGTTTGGGGCGCCAGTGCCCGGGGTCAACAGTGCCCAGCATGAGCCGCACGTCCCGCGTTCGGGCGAAATGCAGTGCCGCACGCCCTGGATCGTGGCAGACGATCTCATGTGCCTCAGTGGGCACCCCATCCGTTGCCTTGAGGGTCTTCACCTGTTCCTCGAAGTGTTGATCGGCCTCTGTCGTTCGATCCGCCGCGTCGGGCAAACTTACCTGCTCAGGCACTGGTTCAAACCGCGTCGCGAACACACGCCCCTTCCAGGATTGCGCAATGTCGCCCCCCATCGATAGGATCTCTCGGGTCGCGTGCTCCGGGGTGTCCTCCGAGCAGACGACCATCACGTTCCCAATCTCCATCGAAAAGGTCTCATGCATTCGGGCAAACAGCGACGTGCGCATCGATTGCCGGAGCGCGTTGAGGGTAACGCCCTCCCGATCGGTACGCGCGTCTCCGTAGCCCCAATACCACACGACTCCCCCCGCAATGATGCCGGCGGCGCCCAGAATGGGAATCCAGCCCATCTGCGTGAGCATGAGCAGGCTCCCCAGGATCCCAAATGCCTGCACCCATGGGTATCCCGGGCTTCGGAATGCCGGATCGTAATCTTCAACGTCGCTTTCGCGAAAGGCGATCAGGGCGACGTTCGTGAAGACGAAAATTAAGATCTTAAACGCACTCGCGAGCTTCGCCAATTCAAGGACCGGCACAAACGCAATCAGCAAAAGGAGGAGCCCGCCCGTGATCAAAATGGAGCGGGTTGGGGTCCGAAACTTATCACTGATGACCCGGAAACTCTCCGGCGCCAGCTGATCTCGGCTCATCGCCAGGGGAAAGCGGGAGGACGACAGCACCCCAGCGTTGGCCATGCTGACCAACGCGAGAACGGCGATGATCGAGATCCCAATTTTGCCGCCCGTGCCGATCATTTGGCCCGTGGCGTCCGCGAGTGGGGTCAGGCTCGAGTGAAGTACCTCGGGCGGGGTCACGCCCACCACGACGAACGTGACGATGACGTACACAGGAATCATGAGGCCGAGGGACACGAGAATGCCGAGCGGAAGGTTGCGGTCGGGCTCCTCCACTTCCTCGGCAATGCTCGCGATCTTCGTGACGCCCGCGTACGAGACGAAGACGAAGCCGGTGGCGGCCAAAAATCCACTCGCTCCTTTTGAAAAGAACGGCTGAAACTGCTCGGGTTGCACCCGGATGACGCCTCCGGCCCCAAACATGACGAGGACAAACAGGGCAAAGGACACGAGCAGGGCCTGAAAGTGCCCGGACTGCTTCACGCCGAGAATGTTGACCAGAATGATGACGCCTCCCAGGCCCAGGCTCACCAGCTTGAGCTCGGCGGCGGGGAGGGGAAGAGCCAATGCGAAGTACGCGCCGAGTCCCACGAGGGCGAACGCGCTCTTGAACACGAGCGAGAACCAAGCCCCCAATCCAGCAATCGTCCCCATGAGCGGCCCCATGGACCGGTCGATGTACAGGTACGTGCCGCCCGACTCCGGCATGGCCGTCGCCATCTCGGCCTTTGAGAGGGCTGCCGGCATCACGAGAAGCCCTGCAAGCAAAAAGGCGAGGATGACCGACGGGCCCCCCTTGGCCGCTGCCAGGCCGGGGATTACGAAGAGCACCCCCATCATCGCCCCAATGCTCACGGTGATCGTCGTATACAGCCCGAGGTCGCGTTCTAAGTGTTTTGGCACGGACGCACCGAACGGTGTTCAACAAACGACGAAGCGATTTAACTCCAGCCGGGACCGGCAATCTCGTGGGGGGAGAGCCGGTGGAGGAGGACAGGAGCCGCTCCCTGCAAGGACGGATTCCCTTTTTCTGCTAATGTAGGGAAGAGTTCGGGGGAAGCGCCGAAGCGAGCGGTTATGTTTCTTTGAATCCTGAACGGGCTCTACGGTACGATGATGAGGCCCAATTTCGGGGTGCCCCTTGGATCCGGATCGGGAGGGTCGGATAGAAGAGAGGGCACCGATTATTCGAATACAACACACAGACAATGGGACTGAACCGACTGGACTACTTTTGGGGAGCGTATTCGGCCGTGGAGGATGCCACCCCCGATGAGGCGGAAGGGCAGGTCCACCTCGCCGAGGACGAGATTCCGGCTTCGTTGGTGGAATCGTTTCGGGAAGAGGAAATTTCCCGCCTCAGTGGGGAATATGGACGACGGGGCGTGGGGAAACCCGAACAGGTCGAAAAGCTTCGGTACGTGCAGGACGACTCTGAGCACAAGATCGTCGTCGTAAACCGGGCGATTATGTTGTTCAAAACCGACGATCCGATCATGCGTCGGCTCCATCGCTTCATCGAAACGATGAAGTCTGAGGCGGCATCCGAGGAGAGCACCCAAGACTCTCACTAACGCATTGCATCCAGCCTATAGATCTCGATTATGGCAGATTCTCCTCAATGGCAGGGCACCTGTTCGTACTGCGACACCTCCTACGCTAAGGGCGGCATGATCCGGCATTTGCGTACCTGTTCGGATCGAGAGGCGGCGATTTCCGCGGCGAACGGGACGGAGAAAACGCTCTACCACCTGCGCGTGGACGACGAGTGGGCGCCGCCGTTCTGGCTGGATCTGGAAATGTGGGGGGCAGCGCCGCTCGGAGCCCTCGATTCCTACCTCCGATCCATTTGGCTGGAGTGCTGCGGGCACCTGAGCCAGTTTACGACTGGGGGCTGGGGGAGCCGGGAGTTGTCGGACGATCGCTGTGCCGACGAGGCACTGGGACCGGACACGGAATTGGTTCATCTCTACGACTTCGGCACCACGTCGGAAACACGCATTCGGGTGATGGACGTGCGTGAAGGAGCGCCAACGACGGATCGTCCTATCGCCCTCATGGCTCGCAACGAGATGCCGGATGCTCCCTGCATGGAATGCGACCGGCAGGCCGAATGGATTTGTGTGGAATGCATGTACGAAACGGACGACACCGGCCACTTCTGCGACGAACACATTGACAGTCATCCGCACGACGCCTACGGCGAGCCGCTGCCCCTCGTCAACTCGCCGCGGACGGGTATGTGTGGGTACGAAGGTCCGGCCGAGCCGCCGTACTGACCCGTCGGTCCGTCCCCTACTCGATCGCGTCGAGAGCGTCCGACTCACCGAGTTCCCAACCTCGCCGCTCCCTCCTCCAGCGTGATGTTGTTCTTGACGTTCGGACTCGCCCTTTGTCCCGGCCTCGCGGCGTTCATGGCGTGGCGGGGACCGCGTGTGGCGGTCGGCGCACAATTGGAGCCGCCGGACGTGTCGCTCGCGGAGGCCGCCGTGCTGCGCGACGGGGCGGTGGGTGCCACACGCTGGGCATTCGCGGCGCTCGTCGTGACACTCGCTCGGGACGGACACTGCACCCTCGTCCGCACCCGAAAACGCCGCTGGGTGCGCAGTCGACCGGTCCTAACGGTCGACCTCCATGCAGACCCAACCGCCCTCTCGCCGTTCGAGCACACGGTGGTGCGACAGCTGGGTCGACACGACACCCTCAACGGATTCGGTTTTGCGGGCTCCACCTTCCGCCGCCGCACGCTGCGCGACGTACGCGCCGATCTCGTCGAGCGCGGCTGGCTGCTCGATCGACACCGGCGATCGAACGCGTGCCTTGCGCTCGGGCTCGTCCTCGTAGGCATTGGCCTCGTCGCGGGCCTGAGCCTGCTCACAGGCGCGACGAGTATCGGCCTCGGAGTGGGAAGCCTCCTCGCTGCCCTTCCGCGCTACCCTGTGACGAAGGCGGGCGCACGCCGTCGGGCCTCCCACCGGGCGTACGCGGAATCTCAGCATGACCAGATTCGCACGCACCTGTCCGACGCCCCTGCCCGAGCCTCCGCCCAATTGCTGGATGTGCTCCCGCATCTGATACTCGAGCGGATCGCGACGCCTCGCTGGCTTGGTGCCCTTGCCGATCGATTGGAGACTGCTGACGTGGGTCCGCCCCCCGACTGGATTCGTAGCGAAACCGATAAGCGTTCTTCATTTGCCGACGGATGTCGACTGATTGGCAACACCCTAACCGCACTGGGGGCCCGTCCCGTCCGAGATCGGTTCCGTTAATCGCCTCCCCCCGTCTCCTCCAGCAGTGCATTCGCCTCTTCGACCCGATCCGCAGGCACTTTCACCTGCACCCCGCCGCGAGTCGCGTCAAACATCATGGCCAGGCCGGCCTGCGCCTCGTTCGCCAGCAGACAGGGAATGCCTGCATCCTCCAGACGAGCTTTCGCAAGGTGAGCGTCGCCCTGCGTGTCGTAGCGAGCAACGCGAACGAGGGGCTCATCGGACATTGTAGAGGAATCATATCTGAACGGACGAGGTCTTCTCGACAACATGTTTCTGCCATGCCGGGATCCTGAACGGTATTTGGAGCCGTGTTCGGGAACGTTAGACATGGGGATGTCTGCGTGTCTACCGGGTCCACATCTCCTCCGGATGAACAGCCTCTTCGTCCCCATGCCGGATGCTCGTCGCGTCTTCGCCGTTCTTCTTCTTCTTGGATTCTGTCTCACGACGGGGGCGCTCGCCCAGCCCCAAACCGACACCACCATCACGTGGCGCAGCTACAGTCACACAGGCACCGCTGCGGTCGAAATCTACCCGGGGCCACCGGATGAGGAGGAAACCCACACCATCCTTCTCCGCGAGCTGGCAAAAAACCGAGGCCCCTCGACCGTAAAGGACCTGCAGTACCTGGCCGACCTCGTGGGGCGCCGCTTCGGCATCGACCCAACGACCGCATACTGGGTCCTCCACTGGGGGGGATTCTCGTTCAAAGGGGCCGACCCCGAGACCGACAAGGCGCTTTTTCTCCGCGCCACGTTCAACCGCACGAAGAGCGGCAACCTGAGCAGTCCCTACTGGAACGTCATCTCGGAATCGGACGTGCGGAAACTAACAGACCGACGCTGGACGGAGTAAAGCACAAAAAATACCGCCGACCCTGACCAGTCAGGATCGGCGGCACCACCACTCATCGCTATGCTGAGGGAGGATTCCGGCGTGAGCAAACCGTCCTGCGGTCCGGAATCTCCCTCCCACACTAACCCCAACGGGGGCCGGGCCGGGATTATTATTCCGGACGCGAGAACCGAAGGAGACGGCCCACTACACCAGAATCCCAACAAAAAAGGGCGGACCCACCGTGTGGCGGGTCCGCCCAAGTCTTCTGTCATCCGTTCAGAAGAACGGAGGTACGTCGTCATTCAGCGTCAGCTTAGCGCTGCGGAATGGAGTCGGCGCGGCGGTACTCACGCGTGCCTCCCTTCTTGGAGGTCACACCGCTCACTTCGCCTTCGCCACTCGTGGTGATGCGGCTGCTCTCAACGTCGTTGTTCGAGTAGTAGTCCGCGACCGCTTGCGCCCGATCCTCGGAAAGCGACTGTGCGTTGCGCTCGCCCGGGGCGGCATAGCCTTCGATCCGCACGCTCAGGTTCGGGCACTGCGAGAGGAGGTCCGCGTTCTCCTGAAGACTCTTCTCCCCCTCGTCGGTAAGGGTGCTGGAGTTGCGCCCGAAGAAGGCCGAGTTAAACTCGCTCACGGTCGTGCAGATCTCCGGAAGCGCCCGGTTGACACGCACCGTGACGGAGCGAGTGTCAGAGCCGACGTTGTTGGAAGCCTCCAACCGAACGGTGTACTGGCCGGCCGACTCGAAGGTGTGAGAAGCGGAGCTACCCGAGGCACTGCTCCCATCGCCGAAGCTCCAGCTGTACTCGAGCGGGCTATCGCCCTGCACGTTGCTTGTGAAGCGAACCTGGTTGCCCGCATCGACCGGGTTCGGGTTCGCGTTGATCGAGGTCACCTGAGCAGGCTGCGGCGGGCGTACCACCGTTACCGTCGAGCGGGAAGAGTCGGCCCCACCCTCGTTGCTCGCGCTAAAGAGAATCGTGTACTGGCCGGTCGAATTGTACGACTTACTCGCCATGAGGCCAGAGCCGGTCGAGCCATCACCATAGTCCCAGGTGTAGGTCAGGGGCTCGTCGGCATCCTCCGAGTTCTCGATGGTCGCCTCAAAATTACCCGACTCGCCCGTCTCAAGGGTGTCCGGGGTGCTGATGGAATTCACCACGGGCGCTGTCGCTCCGCATCCGGCAAGGAGCAACCCGCCGAATAGAAGAAGTACAGGGAGCCAGAGTGAAGAATATTGTCGTGTATTCACAGATGTTGTAGTTGTCATGGTGTAAGGATAGTTGCGCTACGTCAGAGGGAGCGAAGACCGAAAGGGAAAGAAGCTCTTCCGTAAGAAAAAGCTTCCTGAAAGAAGAAGCCGTGGAGTTCGTCCTAAAAACGCGATGCAAGGCCGTGATGGGGAGTCACTAGAGAGGGGGAGCCACTCGGACTAATTCCTGAATCGCGAAGAATGGCAACACCCGTCAAATCGATCGCAGCCAAGGGCATCTAGTTTTGGACGATAAAAAAACGAGCCACATCCCGAACACGCAATGTCGTTGAAAATTGCTCATCTCGTTCGTGGAGGGGAAGAGGGGACAACGCTCCTCCGCCCCGCAAGCTCCACCTCAGAAGACGAGAAAAATCCACGGACACCGAGGAATGCAAAGGGTGATCATCAGGGACTGGACCGCGTCCCTCAAGATGTATTCCCCAACCGTTGCCAGAATAGGGGACAGTGGACATCTATTTCAAACTCGGAGAGAAGTGTAGGGATACGCCCAGAAAACCACAACTTTTCTCGTTACGAATATGCGAATAGCCAGGTGATTCGTGGAGAATTTTCACCCTATCTACAGGAGATTGGAGATGACCTCCAATCTCTGTGGCGGGGCAGGATGGATGCTGTAGTCTGAATACCGTAGAGCGTACACGTACGTGTACTCTTTTTCTTGGTACGTTGGTGCGCTTCCTGCTGAAACTTATTCGACGGACGGAGGACTCTCCCGTGAGGAGGCGATAGGTCCCAACCGCCGGGCCTTGAAGCCGATCCGATCCGTATAGCCGTGAGTGGACATGAGAACAGGATAGAAGTCGTGCGTCGCTCGGCGGTCGACCCCGTTCTTCGTCGCGAATACCTCCCCCTCCGCTACCCGTCGGAAATTTTCGGCCACGAAGGTGTAGCCGCGGCCCTCGGCCTCCCCAAAGACCTCGTACAAGGTGGGGATGGAGCGAGTGTATTCGTGGTCGATAATGCCCTCGGCAGCCAGGAAGTGGAGAAGAATGCGGTGAGCCATCGTCGCAGCGTCTTCGTCGTCGTAGTAGCCACACTCTACGGCCACGCCCGTCACGTCCTGGGTCACGCCCCCATTGTAGAGGCTCATGTCCACTACCCGATCGAGCCCCGTCGAACGGGCCAGCTGGAGTGACGCGTCGTCTCCCCCGGTGACGATGGCATAGGGACACCCCTTCGACTCCGTGGAGTGGAAATCGAGCACCGTTGTGCCTTGAAGTTCCCGGTAGAGCCGGGCTGCAAGCCGTTCCTCGTGCTTGGCGCTTGAGGCATCGCCCGGCGTCACACGGTTCAGATCGGCGTCGCAAAACCGAAGCCCCAGCTTAAATGCACGCTCGTTGGCAAGGATGAACTTGACCGGTTCGCGGACCACGACGTCACTCGCCTTGAGTCGGTTGAAGGCATGCCAGCCGCACGTTTCGTCGCCGTGAACACACGCGACAATGGTGTAGGCGGGACTGCCCTCCCCCAGCGTTTCAACGTGCATTGGGATCGTGTCGGGATGTCGTTCAGAAAATGAAGCACACAGCGGGGCATCTTCTCCACCATTTAGAATTGTATTCGGAGCCTTCGCTGTGGCTTCCCGGTGAGCATGGAAATGTCGTCAATACGACCACGATCCACGGAAGTCCTCGCCCAAAACTCGATGAGCCTACTTCTCCTCCCCGTTGCCTCGTCGGAATTGGCGTCTCTGTCCCCCAGCGCAATCGAATAGCGCGTGTGCCGAGCGCCACTGGCACCGACTTTCGGTACACACACGAGAAGATGAGCCCGTCAGAAATTCGTTCTTCGTACCATTGTGCCCTTTTGCTTCAACCGGTCTCCCACCGAAAAGCCCCTTCCCAAAAAGAACGGAAAACGCCTCAGCCGATTCTCTCGCCCGGCCCCCCATTGTTACGCAGTCCTCATTTTCCTGTATGCTAGACGAGCATCAATGCCGTCCTCCTGACGTAAGAGTCACGGGATCTGAGGTTTTCCTGCTCCTCATTCCCCTGAGTTGTGCCCCCGTGCGAACGGGGGAAGCAACCCGTTCGGAACGTACACCCCCTTCCTTCCAAGCGCCCTCTCCTGAACTCAGACGATGCCCACCGCCGAATCCCTTCCTACGCAAGACCCCGTCATCGCCAACGCGTCGGTCACCGCCCGCGAGTCGGCGCAGGACCACATCGTGATCCGCGGGGCGCGGCAGCACAACCTGAAGGACGTGGACCTCGACCTGCCGCGCAATGAACTCATCGTGTTTACCGGCCCGTCCGGCTCCGGCAAGTCGAGCCTCTGCTTCGACACGATCTACGCCGAGGGCCAGCGCCGGTATGTGGAGAGCCTGAGCGCCTACGCCCGCCAGTTCCTGGAGCGGATGGACAAGCCGGAGGCCGACCTCATCACCGGCCTCGCCCCCGCCATCGCCATCGAGCAGAAAACCTCGGGCAACAATCCGCGCTCGACCGTCGCCACACAGACGGAAATCTACGACCACCTGCGCCTCCTCTTCGCTCGCATCGGCACCACCTACTCGCCCGTCAGCGGGCGGCCCGTGAGCAAGGACACGCCGCACGACGTGGTCAATGAGATTGAGAACGAGCTTGACGACGGGGCGCGCTTCTATCTCTGCGCACCCATCCCGGAGCACTCCGACATGGCCCTGCGCGACGAGCTGCGCAGCCTCCGCGAGCGCGGCTTCTACCGGATCCTCCTCCTCCCCACCGAGCGGCAGGCGGAGAAGGGCGAAACGCCCGAGACCATTGACCTCAACCAACAGGACCCCAGCAGCGTCAACAGCTACGGGCGCGACCGGCTGCTCATCCTCATCGACCGCCTGAAGGTGAAGGCCGGGGACGAGGACACCCGCTCCCGCATCGCGGAATCGGTGGAGCAAGCCTTTGAGGAGGGCGACGGTCGCTGCACGATTGTGCCTGCAATGCGAGGCGATCGGGAAAATCGTAGGGACGACCGGCCGGTCGTCCCTACCTTTGAATATAGTTCCCACTTCGAACGGGACGGCAAAATTTTCAAAGAGCCGACGCCGCAGCTCTTCAGCTTCAACAGCCCGGTGGGCGCGTGCCCCACGTGCCAGGGCTTCGGGCGCGTGGCCGGGCTCGACGAGGACCTGATCATCCCGAACAAAGAGCTCTCGATTCGAGAGGGGGCCCTCGCGCCGTACCGCGGCGACAAGTGGAGCAAACACTTCAAGGACCTGATCGCCGTGGCGGCGGACGTGGGGCTCAACATCGACTGCCCGTACCGCGAGCTGGAAGACTGGGAGAAGGAGCTCGTGTGGGAGGGCGAAGGCGACTACATCGGCCTCAAGGGCTTCTTCCGCTTTCTGGAGGAAAACTCCTACAAGCGCCATTACCGCATCTTCCGCGCCCGCTTCCGTGGCTACTCCGAGTGCCCGGACTGCGAGGGCCACCGCCTGCGCGACGACGCCCTCTACGTGAAGGTGGGCGGCGATTCGGTCGAAAAGAAGCACATTGGGGAGATCTGCGCGATGACGACGCGAGAGGCCCGCGATTACTTCGAGAACCTGGAGCTGACGGAGTACGAGCAGGAGGTGGCGGGGCGCGTGATGGAGGAGCTCCGCAAGCGCAGCCGCTACCTCGTGGACGTGGGCCTCGACTACTTGACGCTCGACCGTCTGGCGCAGACGCTCTCCGGCGGCGAGACCCAACGCATCAACCTCTCGACCTCCCTCGGCTCCTCGCTCGTCGGCTCCCTCTACGTGCTCGACGAGCCGACCGTGGGCCTCCACCCCCGCGACAACGAGCGCCTCATCGATATCCTGCAGCGCCTGCGCGACCTCGGCAATACCGTCCTCGTGGTGGAGCACGACCCGGTGACGATGGGCGCCGCCGACCAGATCGTGGACCTCGGTCCCCGCTCCGGCGCGTTCGGCGGCGAGGTCGTCTTCCAGGGCACCTACGACGAGATTCTGGAGGACGAGGACTCGCTCACCGGCCAGTACCTGAGCGGCCGGAAGAAGATCGAAGTGCCCGACGAGCGCCGTCCGGTCGACGAGGAACACGTCATCACGATTGAGAACGCCCGGCAGCACAATCTCAAGAACGTCGACGTCGACATTCCGCTGGGCATGATCGCGTGCGTGACCGGCGTGAGTGGCTCCGGCAAGTCCACTCTCACCAACCAGACGCTGTTCGAGGGCCTACACCGGCTGAAGGGCGGCAGTGGCGACGGGAAGGTGGGCGCACACGACGCCATTCGTGGACACGAACATGTGGACGCCGTGGAGATGGTGGACCAGTCCTCCATCGGACGCTCGCCGCGCTCCAACCCGGCCACGTACACGAACGCGTTCGACGGCATTCGCCGCCTGTTCGCCAAGACGCGGCAGGCCAACGTCCACGGCTACGACAAGGGCTTCTTCAGCTTCAATACCACGGGGGGGCGCTGCGAAGAGTGCGAGGGACAGGGCGTCGTGAAGGTGGAGATGCAGTTTCTGGCCGACCTCTATCTGGAGTGCGAGGCCTGCAACGGCCGACGCTACAAAAAGGAGGCCCTCGACGTGACGTACAACGGCAAGAACATCGCCGACGTGCTGGACATGACCGTCGACGAGGCCGCCGACTTCTTCGAGGGAGAGCGCTCCGTCACAAATAAGCTGGAGACGCTGCAGGAGATTGGGCTCGGCTACCTCACGCTCGGCCAGCCCTCCACCACCCTCAGCGGGGGCGAGGCGCAGCGCATCAAGCTGGCGAGCCACCTCAACAGCCGCTCCTCGGACCGCACGCTCTACATCTTCGACGAGCCGACCACCGGCCTGCACTTCGACGACATCAAACAGCTCCTGAATGCCTTTGAGCAGTTGGTAGGCGACGGCCACTCGGTGATCATTATCGAGCATAACCTCGACGTGATCAAATATGCCGATTACGTGATCGATCTCGGACCAGAGGGGGGCGATGCGGGGGGGGAGGTCGTCGTGTCGGGGACGCCCGAAGAGGTAGCGGCCTGCGACAACAGTCACACGGGACGGTTTCTTCAGGACGTACTGTAAATGAAGACGGGCTCTCTGTCATACAGCCTGAAAGGCTCCAAGTCTCTTCTCCACTGGAGGTCTCCCGGAGCCCTGGAGCCCAGTTCAGCAAACGCACTGCAACGACCGCGATCCCGGACCCGTCTGGGGGACCCTTTCCCGTTCTACTACGCGACGTGCTCGCACGAACTGGAACTGGAACCACACACCTCGGAAGTGCTTCCATGAAGCAACGGCCTGGCTTCTACCGCCCCTCTCCGAGCCCCCGCCGGGCCTGCGACGATCGCCATTCTTAGGTGGCGGAGCCCTTTGACTCTCTCTACTGCACCAATTGCGTCTGACATGCGACCCCGTACGGTTCTCTGGATTTTTCCCCTTCTCCTGATTGTCGGTTGTAGCAGCTCGGCACAAATGACCGAGCAGTCGGCCGAATCGAAGCAGGCCAACCAAGCCGACGAGGAAAAAACCGATTTCGACAAGGCTGTGGCCAAGAGCGATTCACTCGGCGGCCTGTTCACCGTCTACCGAGACACGACGAACGGCTCGTTGAAAATGGCTATCGACACGAGCCAAATCGGTGAGAAATACATCTACTTTACCCACACCGTCGATGGCGTGCTGGAAGCCGGCACCTTTCGCGGCAACTACCGCGACAACGCCGTTTTCAAGGTGCGACGGCACTACGACAAGATTGAGTTTGTCGAGGTCAACACCAACTTCCACTTCAACGACGAAAGCGCCCTGACCCGCGCCTCGGATGCCAACGTCAGCCCCTCGGTCCTGCACGTCGAGGAGATCGTCGCGACGGACTCTACGAATGGACGGATTCTGATCGAGGCCGACAACCTGTTCCTCACCGAATCGCTCACGCAGGTGAAGCCCTCCCCCTCTCCTGATCAGCCCCCGACCGCCTTCAGCCTCGGCAACCAGAGCAAAGAGAAGTCGAAGGTACAGACGGTCCACAACTATCCGAAGAACACGGACGTGGTGGTCGACTACGTCTTCGAAAACCCGCGTCCAGTCAACTCCGGCTCCGACGCCGTCACCGACGCCCGCAACGTGACGATCACGCTGCGGCACAGCCTCATCGAGGTGCCGGAGAACGACTTCGAGCCCCGGTTTTCGGACCCGCGCGTGGGCTTCTTCACTCAGCAAAAGGACGACCTGACGTCCACCAGCGCCACGCCCTACCACGACCTCATCAACCGTTGGCACCTGAAAAAGAAAAACCCGGACGCCGAACTCTCCGAGCCGGTGGAGCCGATTACGTGGTGGATCGAGAACACGACGCCCGAACGCATTCGGCCCATCATCCGCGAGGCCGTGCTGGAGTGGAACGAGGCCTTCCGAGAGGCCGGCTTCGAGAATGCCATTCAGGTAAAGGTACAGCCAGACACCGCCTCCTGGGACGCGGGCGACATCCGGTATAACGTGCTGCGCTGGACCTCCTCCCCCAATCCCCCCTTCGGCGGCTACGGCCCCAGCTTCGTCAATCCGCACACCGGCCAGATTCTGGGAGCGGACGTGATGCTGGAATACAGCTTTCTCACCAACCGCGTCTCGTACAACAAGCTGTTTGAGGCGGCCGGTCTCCCGCTGCAGTCGTCCAAAAACGAACCCCAAAATCTGCCGAAGCACGCCTGTACGCTGCCCTCCTTTCTCCACGTGAACACGATGTTCGGCCGCACCGTGCTGGAGCCGACCGCCGGGTCCGACGCCGACAACACGCAAGATGGTCCGTCGGACCTCGACGGTGAAATCACACAGCTCATGGAGGAGTCCATCTACTACCTGGCCCTCCACGAGGTGGGGCACACGCTGGGCCTTCAGCACAACATGAAATCCTCCCAGCTACACTCCGCCGACGAAGTGCACGACGCCTCTGTGACCCAGGAGGAGGGCCTCACGGGATCGGTCATGGACTACCCCGCCATCAATGTGGCGCCCCCGGATACGGACCAGGGCCAGTACTACACCACGAAGCCGGGCCCCTACGACGAGTGGGCCATTGAGTACGGCTACACGCCCGGCATTGGCGAGGCGGAGCTGAACGACATCCTCTCGCGCTCGACCGAGCCGGCGCTGGCCTTCGGCAACGACGCGGACGACATGCGCGCCCCCGGAAAGGCGATCGATCCCGAGGTCATGATTGGCGACATGTCGAACGAGGCCCTCGACTATGCTGAGGGCCGCCTGCAGCTCGTGACCGACCTCATGGACGACCTGCTCCAGAAGTACGAGGACCCGGGGCAATCGTACGAGGAGCTGCGCGACGCCTTTCTCGTCGCCACCGGCCAGCACGCCCAGATGGCGGCTGTGCTCTCCCGCTACGTCGGCGGCGTCTACGTCGACCGCGCGTTCATCGGGCAGGACGGCGCCACGGAGCCGTATCGTCCCGTTTCCCTCGACAAGCAGAAGCGGGCGCTCGACCTTCTGAGCGAGCACCTTTTCGCGCCGGACGCCTTCGAGATGATCCCTAATGAACTCTACCGCCACTTGCAGCCGCAACGACGGGGCTTCAACTTTTTCGGGGAGTCGGAGGACCCGAAAATCCACGCCCGGGTGCTCGAAATTCAGGAGAGCGTCCTCGCCCACCTCCTGCACCCGAATGTGCTGGAGCGGATGACCGACACGCGACTCTACGGCAACGAGTACGACCTGGCCGGCTACATGGACGACCTCACGAACGCCGTCTTCGCCGCCGACGCGGACGGCAACGTGAATACGTTCCGCCAGAACCTCCAGGTCGCGTACGTCGAGTCGCTGGCGACGGTCGTAGGCGACGCGGGGGACGAGCAGTACGACCATCTCGCACAGTCCGCTGCCCTGCAAAGCCTCCGGCAGATTGAGAGCATGATCGAGGACAAGCGCGGCGTGAACGCGGAGACGCAGGCGCATACCAATCACGTGCTCCACTTGATTGAAGACGCCACTAGCACCGAGTAATCCGCTGAGGTGAGGGAGGGCTTCGCTCCCGATTCGGGATCCGGCACGTGCCACTGAGACGGAAGGCCTCAGGTCAAGAAGCGACCTGGGGCCTTTTCTGTGTCGCAACCAGCCCGGAAAACACCTACGGAAGAATGCCGTCGACCGGCACCGCCTCCATCTCGGGCAACTCAGAAACCGTGAGGGACTCCTCGCGGCGGTACCGAGTGCGGTTGGCGTAGCCATCCTCTTCGGGTTGGCGATGCACGTCCACGACCTCGTTCGTCAGATCGACGAGCCAGTACTCGACAATTCCGGCGGCCGCGTAGTGCGTGGCTTTCACGTTGCGATCGTAATCCATGGTGCTATCGGCAACCTCGACGACGAGATAAATGTCATCGGACCGAGGATGCCGGTCGCGAGGCATATCGGGATTGTAGAGGACGACATCCGGTTCCGGCGCGCTGTACTCATCCAGTTGAACTGGATTTTGAATGCTGATCCGAGCCAATTCCTCTTTTCTAGTGTACAGCCGCTGAGCAAACAGCCTTTCGAGATCATTAACGCTGTGACTGTGCGGAGGACCAATCGGCGGCATGTCAATCAGGCGACCGTTTAGGAGCTCGACCCGGTCGTCTTCGCCGAGCACACCGGCCTTCGCCATCGCAAAGTACTCCTCAACCGAAAGGCGCCGCTCACGGAGATGAAGCTGCGCATCCGGAGACACCGCCAAATCAGGACGGGAGGCAATCGATGGAGCCATGACGAGCCGGGTCGTTGAGGAAAGGAAGTGTAATTTTAGGAATGACCGGCGTCAGTTCGCAGTTCCCCCCACTCGGCCTGATCAGTCGTTGCCGACGAAAAACACGGCATTACTGAAGAGCACGTGCCCGCCGTACCAGAAGCCCCGGAAGAGCGGATTGTCCACAAAGTACACCACGTGCCCCTCCCCCAGGCGCTGCGTGCCGAAGATGGTGGTTTCCTCAATCTGCTGCTCTGCCTCCTGCCCGATAAAGCCGCTTACCGGCGCACTGTCCTGGAGTGCCCCCACCGTCCACCCGTTTTCCAGGTACGCAAAGGCCTCGCTATTCCGTTTAAGCGTGAAGTACGGCGATCTCAGCCCAAAGCCCAGCGGATGGGTGGTGTCGAGTTGCACCCGGTGGATGCTGCCCGGGATGGATCGGGAAAGGGCGGCCTGCGACTGCGACCCGTACTGTTGGAGGTCAACCGTCGTTGAGGTCGTGTCGGAGTCGCCCCCGGTCTCTTTGCGCGCCAGCCGGTACCCGGACCGTACCGCCAGCGCGTCATTCGCATCGCCGAGCGCGAGGAGGCGCCCGCCCTGTCGCACCCAACGCGTGATCGCCTCCGCCCGCCCGTCGGTAAGCCACGTGCCGTAGCGCCCGTCCGGCAGCACGAGCACGTCAGTGTCGTTGAGCATGGAGGCCTCGAAGTCGTCCGCGGGGAGCAGGGTGACCGGGTACTCGATCTGCCGGTCAAAGAAGTGCCACACCTCCCCCACGCTGCCACTGGACAGCGGCGGCCCCGACAGCACAGCAACGTTCGGGCCATCGATGAATCCGACGCTGCCGGAGCCGAGATCGGGGCCGCGATCGGTAAATCCCGTCTGAATCGCGTGGAGCGGCTGCTCATGCTCCTGTGCAACCCGGCGCACGCGGTCGTCGAAAGTGTCGATCCGGTTCGTGTTGCCGCTTCGGGTAATGAGCAGCGTCCCCGGCGCGAAGGTGCGGTCGCCGACGGTGAACGACTCCGTCGCAAACCGGAGATGAAGGCCGTCCTGAAGCAATGCGCCGGCAAAGCGCGCGTCGGCCCGGCTGCGCCACGGCGTCACGTAGGCGTACGGCTGATTCGTATTGCCGGTGAGCGACGGCTGGGTCGGCGGCGTCGATGCCGTGTCGACCGGCACGCGGCTGGAGAGGGCGTGGGCGTCCACCCCGTAGGCGTACGGCAGGCCCCAGGCCGTGATGTCGTACGTGAGGGAATCGGGGACCCTCGTGGTCGGTTCAAAAAGAACTTTGACGAGCCGGCTCTTCGGCTGGGCGGCGTGCACGACGAGGTCTCCCGATTGAACCTGAACGTCCTCCGTCGTGCCCCGGCGGTAGGAATATCCCTCGGCCGCTTCGCTCTCCGTCGCGTACCCGTACCGGATGCGCTGCCGGTCGAGGTGGGCGGCGAGTGCCTCCACCCGTTCGCCCTGCCCCTCCCGGTGGACGACGTAGGTCTCGTACGTGCCCGGCGGATCCTGTTGGGCCGACTGATAGTAGTCGGCAAATTCCTGCGTCACCCGCTCGTGATGCTGCGCCGTCGCCTCCACCGTCGAGAGCGCGCTGGTGTGGTGGTGTGCAATGCGCTCGGCCAGCGTGAGGGTGTCGCCCTCGCTCGTCACGATGGCCCGCCCGGCGCGCCCGCCCCCGCCCTGCTCGTACGTCATGCCGATGGCGCCGTTGAAGAGCGGCCACGTGTCGCCGTAGCCGGGATAGAAGAGGTCGAACACCTCCTGCGTAAAGTAGAGCCAGCCGTTGCGGTCGAAGTAGGAGGCGTTGTTGCGGCCGACCGTAAACTGAAACTCGCGCTGCCAGTCGGTCAGGTTCTCGTGGAACGGCTCCGTCCCGGGGGCAAAGTAGTAGGGGTCGTCGACGCCCATCTCGTGGTAGTCGACGTGCACGTTGGGCATCCAGCGGTGGTACACGTCCAGGCGCTGCCGCGTCTCGGGCTGGACGGCCCACGCCCAGTCGCGGTTGAGGTCAAAGTAGTAGTGGTTGCTTCGTCCCGGTGCCCAGGACGGATTGTGTTCGCGGGCGGAGGGATCGGGATTGACCGACGTGCCGACCGTCTCTCGAAACCACTGCACGTAGCGCTGTCGCCCGTCGGGGTTGAGGCACGGATCGAGGAGGACGACGGTATTTTCCAACCAGCTCTGCGGGCGAGCCCGAGACGTGTCAGCCAGGGCGTGGAGCGTCTTGAGGGCCGCCTCGCTGGACACGGACTCGTCGCCGTGCACGTTGTAACTGAGCCATACGACGGCCGCGTCGGCCTGGGGCGCCCCCTCAGTCATGCCCGCGCGCTGGAGGTTGGAGCGGCGGAGAGTTTCGAGCCGGTCGTGGTTGTCGGGCGTCGTGATTGTGGCCAGGAGCAGGGGCCGGCCCTCTACGCTGGTGCCGTACTGCTGGACGGAAACGGCGGGCGACCGGGCCGCCACGTGTTGCACGTAGTCGACGACGCGGTGGTGGGGGGTAAACTGCTGGCCGAGTTCATAGCCGAGGTACGTGGCCGGGGCCTGGAGCGCGGTGCTTTGCTGTGCGTGCGCCGGAGCGACTGCAAGGAGTACAGCGAGGACCGCAAAGGGGAGACGAAGACGAGCCACAGGCATGGCAATGGATCGTGGTGGAGAACCGGTCGATAGACGTTCCCAAACAAGGAGCCTCGCCCGGCAAAGGCAAGAGGGAACACCCGCCTCCGGCAACCGGTGCCGGACACGACCCCTTCTGGCAACGCTCTCCCCCCCTACCCACGCAACACAGTCCCATGCCTGACATCGAACTCACTCGTTCCCACTCCCTCGGCCTCGACGGCGGACGTGACGCCGTCGAGCGCGTGGCACAGGATCTCGAAACCGACCTCGGCGTGCGTTACGAGTGGGACGATAACACGCTTCTCTTCGGCGGCCAGGGAGCGGAGGGAGAGATTGCGGTCGACCCCGACACCATCCAGATCCTCATCAATCTCAGTGGATTTCTCAAACCCATGAAGGGGCGGTTGAAGAAGGAGGCCGAGCAATACCTCGACCGGTATCTCGACGAAACGTAACTCGACAACCTCTGGATGTGTCCGATATTCGGCAGCTTTTTCGTGTCAAGAACCGAGACGAGGAAGTCACCTTCTCGCCTACCCTTCACGCAATACGGGCACGTATTCATGAAACGATTCGCCACCTTCCAGCTCGTCCTCGCTGCTCTTCTTTCCCTTCTCATTCTCCCGGCCTGCGACTCCGGCGGCTCGAATGAGGAGCCCAACAACCACGAGTTTCAACTCGACATTAGCCCACTCTCTTCTCAGTCCACGCAGAAGGTGACGACGGGAGCGGATGAAGACACGACACTCAACGGCTACTCCTTCTACCAGAATCCGCCGGCCAGCCAGTCGCCCGGGGATCGCAACGTCTTCATTATCTACATGAACGAGAATGAGACCCTGGAGGAACGCCGAAACCAGGAGGGACTGCTCGGCTTTGCGAAGTCTCTTGGCGGCCGTATGGGACCCGGAGAGCATCCGATCGTCAAGGCCTCAAGTGATGCCTATCTGAACGGGGAGGCCTTCATCTTCGCACTGTACTACGACTTCAGTGCCGTTCTGAACGGCGACATCGAAGGGCTGGTGTATTACTCTGTGATTGACGGGACGATCACGTTTGAGGGAGGAGACTCCCGAACCGTCGTTGGATCCGTCGACGCTGTCGCTGAAGCCATCCGCTACGCCAACCCGGACTCGACGGCCGGATACGAAATCATCCGCGACACGACTCAAATTACGGGCGAATTTCAAGCGAAGGATGCAGAGACGTTCCTGTCGGTCCCGTCCGGCTCCCCAGAGCCGTATTAGAGAGCCCCCAGATTCCGGTCTCCCCTCGCTTACTCCATCCCGGTGTTGCTCACGAAGGCAATTCGCTCCCCGTCCGGCGACCACGAGGGCACGTTGATCGTGCCCTGCCCGCCGTACACATAGGCAATGACCTCCGGCTCGCCTCCATCCGCGGGCATCCGGCGCAGGTACACCTGCCTGTAGAACGGATGGTCGCCAGGGGGGACGCTCGGCAGATACGAGAGGAAGACGATCGATTCTCCGTCCGGCGACACGTGCGGAAACCAGTTGTTGAACCGGTCGTCGGTGAGCTGCTCTTTGTCGGAGCCGTCCGGAGCCATTCGCCAGATCTCCATGCTGCCGGTGCGGACGGAGTTGAAGTAGATGTACTCGCCGTCCGGTGAATACTCGGAGCCGTCGTCCAGTCCCTCCGCCGTCGTCAGGCGCACTTCCTCGCCCCCCTCCACCGGAATCTTGTAGATGTCGTATTCGCCGTCTCGTGCGCCGGTGTAGGTCAGCCACTGCCCGTCGGGCGACCAGCCGTGCAGGTACGACGGCCCCTGCGGCGTCACCTGCGTCGGCGTGCCGCCGTCGATGGGCACGGTGTAGACAATGGAGTTGCCGTCGTGCTCCTCCGCGTGGTGGCTAATGCCGATCTGCTCTCCGTCGAAGGAGAGGACGTGGTCGTTGTTGTTGTCGTCCGCAAAGCCGGTGTCGATCTCCTTCGGCGTGCCCGTGGCGAGATCGAAGCGGTAGAGCAGCCCCTCGCTGTTGTAGATGAGCGATTCGCCGTCCAGTGTCCAATTGGGCGCCTGAAGGGAACGGGGCTCTTCGTGCACCACGGTCCGGTGCCTGCTCTCCACGTCCATCGTTTCCACACGACTTCCCAGATATTCGTCATACTGCGTGAGGGAGTCCGACGCCGGCTTCACGATGCGCACGTTCCGAAAGGTGGCGGTTTCGGTCGTCCCCTGCGTGTGGGAGCTCACGAAAAGCCCCACGTACACGCTATCGCCCAAGGCCACAGACGAGACGGTATCCCGCGTAAATG
The DNA here is from genome assembly GCA_018609755.1 of Salinivenus sp. GTDB lineage: Bacteria > Bacteroidota > Rhodothermia > Rhodothermales > Salinibacteraceae > Salinibacter. The sequence goes on from JAHENZ010000087.1 coordinate 37,276, forward strand.
GATCGCCTGCCTGCGCCACCGACATCGTGTAGGTGCTGTCCTCGCGGGCCAGCTGAATGACATCGGCGCCGGTCACCGAGGAACGAACCTCGTCGGTGCTGTCCCCCGCGGCGGGCCGGTACTGGAGCGCCGTACGGCCGTCGCCGTGGACGGCGGCACTCACGTGGGCCGCGTCGGGCGACAGGTCGGATCGAATCATCCAGCCCATTGTCCTGTGCTCGTGTGCCCCTTCTCCCTCGAAGGCCCCGCGGGCCCGAAGCAGCACGTCGCCGCTCACCCGAGTCCAGGCCACGTGAAAGGCATCCTCCTGCCCCCACACGTTGGCGCCCCCGCCCACAATGTGGTAGCTCTGATCGGTGGTGTCATACTGCACCGACCCGGCCGCCTCTACCTCCCCCACGTCGGCCTGTCCCTCAAAGGCTCCGAGGTCGGTGGGTTGTGGCGACCGCGAATCGCAGGACGAAAAAAGAAGAAGAGCCATGCAAAGTGCGGCGAGCAGCCCGGACGGAAACATGTTCATCAGGACGTGGGACGTGTGGAGAAGTGTCATGGGAGCGCCGACCTCATCGGCCCTTCCATGATAACAACCACGCCACCCTGATTGAAATGAATTCAATACATCCGCGTCACGACGACGGAGCCACCGGCCCCCACCGCGTCAGCTGAAAGAAGAGCAGGACCCCGAACCCGAAGATTCCCGCCGAGAAGAGAAGGAGCGGCAGTGCCGGCTGAATGATCCAGAGGGCACTCAGAAATTGAACGACAATCACCACGTAGAGCAGCGTGGCAATGTAGAGGCGGGGCACCCGGTTCACCACGTAGGCGCCGAGCGGCGCTCCAAAGACGACGACCGGAATGCTGACCCACCAGAAGCGATACGCCTCCACCTGCATGTCTTGCAGCACGAGCGCGTGCAGGAAAAATCCGAGCACGGCGTTGAACGCCATGAGCGTCACGGAGGTGGGGGTAGCCACCTTTTCCGACAGGCGGTACTTGAGCGTGACGAAGGCGAAGGAGCAGATGTCCACGCCGTTGCCGAAAATGGCGCTAAGGGTCCCCCCAACGAGACCGATCCCCAGGAGCTCCGCCTTCTGTGTGCTCGTTAACGCCGGAAGGGTATCGGTGGCGTCCTCGTCCCGAATGTGGTTGATGACAAAGAGCGCCAGGCCATAGCTCAGGAAGAACGACACGAACATCATCTTCGCGTAGGCCGGGGGCACGTACGGCGCAATGAAGTAGGTGCCGCCCACGATGCCCGGCACACTCCCCGCCGCCACCAGCCACAGGTAGGTCGTCTCCACCGGAATGCGACGCGCCCAGATATAGAGGGCCGCCGCGGTCATGCCCACACTCTGAATGGCCAGACTAAAGTTGCGGGCCACCGTCGGATCGATGCTGAAGACGAGCGTCATGACGGGATAGGCCACCGCCCCGCCGCCCTCCGAGCTCACGCCCGCAACGAACGATCCCGCTATCATCGTTATCGTCATGAAGCCGTGGGTCCGAAAGAGCGACCACAGCTCCTGCGTGCTCATGTAAATGCCCCAAACGAGAAGGGTGATCGCGATGGGAGCCACCACCCCCGCCGCGTAGCGCAGGGTCCATCGCTCTTGCTGAATGAACGGGGAGGAGGACACAACCACCTGAGGTCTATGAGTCGGGCAAACCAATCGCAGAGTACAGCTTCGGGGCCCCTCTGTTCAGGAGCGGCCATTACGTTTCAGATACGTCCCCAGTACAGCACGTGGGAGAACCCGTTCTCGCCCCCATCGTTGACGAATCGTCGTCACTTTCCCAATCAACGCGTTCCCCGTCGTGTCCAAATTCTGGAAAACGGTTTTGCTCACCGCAGCCGCCACCGGCGCTGCGGCCCTCCTCCTCCACCAGCTCGACCTTGAATCGGCGCGCGAAGAACTGCGCGAATCGGGCCCTGACTTTCCCGACCTCGACCCCGACGACATGCAGGAGGAAGACGTGGCCATGCTTCTGAATGAACTGGCCTCCCAGCTCTAATTCCTTCACGCGCTCGCGCTCCGGGCACCACTCGATATTCTGAGCCAACAACGCTGCCCTCCTCCGGCGACCCTTCAATACACAAATGCCCTCCACGATGGCCTCCGTTCGAGAATGTCCGTCCTGCGCCCTGGAGTTCGAGGACACCGGCAACGTAAAAGAGTGCCCGTACTGCGGATACGAATTTCCCCAGCAGCGAGACAGCATCGGCTGGATCGCGTGGCTCCTGGTCCTGCTCCTCCTCTGGCCCGCCATCAAAGGCCTGATGTATCTTTTGGGATAGAGGGCAATCGTCCGGCCGGAGCCGTCTCCGCAGTGGGCCACTGCACCTGTACTGGAATTGAATCGTGAAGCGTGAGCATCGGCGCCCTCACGCATCGCGCGCTTCACGCATCACTTTTCACGCAGCACATTCGATCCATGGACACCGCGACGCCTACATCAACCCTCCTCGGCGACCGCTCTCCAGCTGACTTTCTTGATACGTACTGGCAGAAGCAGCCGCTCGTCGTCCGCGACGCGCTGCCAGACTTTCAGTCGCCGCTCTCGCCCAACGAACTCGCCGGACTGGCCTGCGAGGACGGGGTCGAGAGCCGCCTGATCTTGAAAGAGGGCGGCGCGCATCCCTGGGAGCTGCGTCACGGGCCGTTCGCACAGGACGACTTTCTCGAATTGCCGGAAACGCACTGGACCGTGCTCGTGCAGGAGGTTGACCGGCTCATTCCAGAAGTCGGCGCGCTACTCGATCACTTCCGCTTCTTGCCCGACTGGCGCCTCGACGACATCATGGTGAGCTACGCCCCCACGCACGGCACGGTGGGTGCGCACATCGACAATTACGACGTCTTCCTGCTGCAGGGCCTCGGCCATCGCCGCTGGCAGATCGGGACTGAGCCGGTGGAAACCGAGGAGATTGTCCCGGATCTCGACGTGCGCATCCTGGCTGATTTTGAACCAGACGAAGAGTTTGTCCTCGGCCCCGGCGACATGCTGTATCTGCCGCCCCGCGTGGCCCATCACGGCATCGCCGAAGACGACGAGTGCATGACCTATTCGGTCGGCTTCCGTGCCCCCCGCCACCAGGACCTCGTGGGCGAGTTCCTGCAACACGCGATGGAGCAGGTCGACCCGGACGCTCGCTACAGCGATCCCGACCTGTCGCCGGTCGAGCATCCGGGCGCCATCCCCAAACAGACGCGTACCAAAGTGTACGCTCTGCTGCGCGGCCTCGTGGACGATGACGCGACGATCGACCGCTGGCTCGGGCAGTACCTCACGCGGCCGGATCGCAACCGGCAGGCCGTGCCGCCGCAAACACCGGTCTCCGCCACTGCCCTCGTCGACGCGCTGAAACAGGGCACTGACCTGCGGCGCGGCCCCGTCTCGAACCTCGCCTACGTCGAGCACGAGGACACGGCCCTCCTCTTCGTCAACGGCGAGGCCCGCCGGCTCGACCCGGACCTGGCCTACGCCGCTCCCGTCATAACGGGCCGCGAGGTGCTTCCGGCCGATCGCCTCACGCCCCACCTCGACGACGACGCGTTCGTCGATCTGCTCGTCTCGCTGGTGAATGAGGGCGTGCTGGAACTGGCCACCGCATAACACCCGCGATTCCCTTCCTATGCACAATCAGTTAGAAACGTACCGCTCCGACTTTCTTGCACTGAAAGACGAGGCGACGAGCCTCGTGGACGGGGTGGCTGCGGATACGCTTCGCCAGTCCCCGGATCCGGAAACGTGGTCGTTCGTCCAAGTCTTCGATCACATGATTGCGACCGGGGAACCGCTCCTCGGGGCACTCGAAACTGCCATTCAGAACGGTCGGGAAAAGGGCCTGTCCGGCACTCCCCCCTTCGAATACGGCTTTGTGAGCCGGTGGTTTGTTCACCTCATGAAGCCGTCCTCGGACTGGTCTCTTCCCGCCCCCTCTATGTTCGAGCCAAAGGACACGTCCGCGCTGGTCCCTCGCGAAGTACTTGAGGACTTTCGCTCTCTTCAAGACCAGTTTGCCGGTTGCGTGGCCGACGCCGACGGGCTCGACCTCCGACGTCTCCGGGTACCGTCGCCCGCGTTTCCTCTTTTGCGCATCAGCCTCGGGGCCTGGTTTGAAGCCACCCTCGCCCATCAGCGACGCCATCTCAACCAGGCACGAGATATCATTCAAGAACTGCAAGACGAGACGTAATTCAGTGAACTAAATCGAGTAGGGAGTGGGGCCGGGCGAGCCAGCCCCACGTCCCTCTCACACCACCGGGCATGCGTGCTACGCACCTGGCGGTTTCATTGAGTGGTCAACCGTAGTGGTCCAGTAAGCTGAAGAGTCCGATCGATCCGAAC
>JAHENZ010000088.1 GCA_018609755.1 Salinivenus sp.
GGTCTACGATGAGAAGAGCGTCCATAACCGGTGATATTTCAGTGTTCAAACAGGAAGGAATGCAGCAAAGGAATCCAAGCCACAGAGTATAAAAACGCCAAAGTGGACTCGGATGTTTGGCGCGAGGTGAGGATCAAGGCCTTTGCAGTCGGGATTCAATTCAGTCATTCTCACGAACTTTCGTCCGTTGTATGTCCTCCTCCCCAGTCTCCCCCGACGACCTTGGCGCCCTCGTATCGACCCTTCAGGCGCATGCGACGACCGTGCGTCAGACGTCTGCCGCGCAACGCAAGCGGAAACTCGAACGGCTGGCAAACGCCCTTCTCGATCGGCGCGATGCGTTTTGCGACGCCTTACGGTCCGATTTCCAGAAAGCCCCCGTGGAGGTGGACCTGACCGAGATTAAAACGGTGACGAAAGAGATCGAGCACGCGGTGGCCCACCTCGAGGACTGGATGGCACCAGATCCTGTAGGCTCGCCTCTTCTCTTCACGGGCACTCGCTCCACCATACAATACGAGCCGAAAGGGGTCGCACTCATCCTATCCCCCTGGAATTATCCGGTAAACTTGACGCTCGGCCCCCTGGTAGGTGCCATCGCTGCGGGCAACTGCGTGGTCCTGAAGCCCTCCGAGCACGTCCCCCGAACTGCGAAAGAGTTGACCCGTCTGATCGGCGATCTTTACGACGAACGAGAAATCCGCGTTGTGACTGGAGGCCCGGACGTCGCAGAGGCCCTCACTGCTCAGCCGTTCGATCACATCTACTTCACCGGGAGTCCAACAATCGGCCGGCGGGTCATGAAAGCTGCCGCCGAGCACCTCGCCTCCGTCACGCTCGAACTGGGGGGCAAATCCCCCGCTATTGTCGACGACACTGCCGATCTCGATCAGGCCGCCGGACGCATTACCTGGAGCAAGTTCACGAACGCGGGGCAAACCTGCATCGCGCCGGACTATCTGCTCGTGGCAGAGTCGGTGCACGACCCGCTGGTCGATCGACTCCGTGCGCGCATTCAGGAATTTTACGGACCAACTCCACGCGCACAGCAAGAGAGTGAGGACTACGCACGGCTCATCCACGACGACCATTTCGACACGATCGTGGCCCTTCTCTCCGGTGCGCTCGACGCCGGAGCCACCGTGGCCTCCGGCGGTCCACACGACGCCGCCACCAAGTACGTGGCCCCCACCGTGCTTACGGACGTGCCGCTCGACACACAAATCATGCAGGAGGAGATTTTCGGTCCATTGCTCCCGATAATCTCCTACCAGACCCTCGATGAGGCCTTGCAAATCGTGAATGACCGCGCGGCTCCCCTCTCACTCTACTTGTTTACAGAACGAGAATCTACCGTCGACACCATTCTCGATCAGACGACGGCTGGAAGCACCTGTGTGAATGAAGGGTTTATTCACTTCGTGCATCCCCGATTGCCATTTGGCGGGAAGGGCGAAAGCGGCATCGGGCGTGCGCACGGTCGGCGGAGCTTTCTGGAATTCTCCAACGAACGCTCCGTGCTCCGCCGGCAATTTGGCGCTGACATCCTGAACGCCCTGTACCCTCCGTATGACGGCTTGACGAGCCGGGTGTCGAACTGGGTGCTACGGTTCTTCTGAGCGGTTTTTCTCCTGCAGCGTTCCGAGCAGACGGTCAAAGTCCGCATCCGTAAGCTTGTTCTGAGACCGAAGCCGGTCGAGCGCCTGCCGGACGGCCTCCACGTCCGTTTCAGTTGAGGCGTCTTCGACATCCAGGTCTACACCCTTCAGCATCAGGGTGTGCAGTACGTCGGCGATGTACTCGGCAGCCTCGGGAGAACCAGAGCAATCGATGGAAAGGTCGAAGGTGGCCCGTCCCCGATTTACCGTCAGATCGACTCGTTTCCCGCCAAGGCCCCACCACCGGCGGGCCGCTTCGACCCCGACGAGGTCCTGATACCGCACAGTCTGGGCGGACTGGAGGTCGTTGTTCTGGAAGACGACGCGGTCGGACGTAAACAGCGCCCCATCCCCGGCCGTGCCACTGAGCGTGGCATCGTAGAGGGCAAGAACGTCCGTGTGCTCTAGCTCCGGTGCGTAGTCGGAAATGGCATTCCGAAGCTTCTTCGTCGGCACATCCGGCGCGACGTAGAGCCCCAATTGCGGGGCGTGCGGCAGGCGGTCTTGAATCAGATCCGTGATGCTCATCACTCCACGCTCCGCAATCCAACAACCGACGGACCGCTACGGGGCAGTCTGAAACTACTTGCTGGTTTCACTCACGGCGCAGTCTGAAACTACTTGCTCGTTTTACTCACGGCGCCGTTGCCATCGCCGTAGCGTCGAAGAAGGCCGAGGTCGTCTCGATTACGCCCCCAAAGAAGACGCCGAGCACCAGCAGGGCCACCGCGCACACGACGAGCGTGCCGAGCGCCGCCGGGGTGGCCTGCGGCAGTGCCGCCTCCGTGTATCCTTCCGCCTCCACATCCTCGGGCGACTGCATCCAGAAAACGTAGACCACGCGGAGGTAATAATACGCACTCAACGCACTCATGAGGACGCCAATCACAACGAGCCACGTGAGGCCTGCGTCAACCGCTGGGGCAAAGACGAGATACTTGCCAATGAAGCCCCCGAGCGGAGGGAAGCCAATGAGACTGAACATGAAGATGCCCATGGTCGAGCCGAGCAGGGGCCGCTGCATCCCGACGCCAGCGAGCGAGTCCAATGTCTGCTTGCGTCCTTGCTTCTCGTCCCACTCCAGCAACCCCATCACACCGAACGCACCGATGTTCATGAACGAGTAGACGAGCAAGTAAAACAGCGCGCCCGAATACCCGGCACTCGACCCCGCAGCGAGGCCCACGAGCACGTATCCGGCGTGGGCGATAGACGAATAGGCAAGCAGGCGTTTGACGTTGCGTTGGGAAAGTGCCATTACGTTGCCCACGACCATCGTGATCACGGCAATCACTGCCAATACCGTGTTGGCTTCGCCCCCCGGGACAGCATAGAACAACACGAGGATGAGTGCTGCGAAAGCAGCGGCCTTGGATGCTGTCGACATGTAGCCGGTAAGCGGCGTGGGGGCCCCCTGGTACACGTCCGGCGTCCACATGTGGAACGGAGCCGCACTCACTTTGAAGAAAAAGCCGACGAGGAAGAGCGCAAGTCCGCCCCAGAAGAGGAGTTGACTCGTCGGGGTCGCGAGTTCAGCCTGCGCCATCGCGGGCAGCGTGAGCGTCCCCGTCGCCCCATACATCAATGCGATGCCGTAGAGAAAGAAACCCGTCGCAAACGCCCCGAGCAGGAAGTATTTCAAGGCACTTTCCACAGCCCCCTCATCTTCCCGCACGAGCCCGGTGAGGACGTAGAGACAGACGGACATCGTCTCCAGGCCGAGGAAAATGCTAATCATGTCGTTCGCGGCCCCCAGCAGGAGCATGCCGACCGTCGAGTACATGATGAGGGCGTACACTTCTCCGTAGTCTCGCTTCAGACGACTGAGATACGGATTCGACAGCAGGATCGTCGCCAGCCCCGTGAGCAAGATGATGAGATTGATGAAGGCGGCGAACCCTCCGGTCCGGATCGTCTCGAAAAAGGCCGTGGTCTGCGGCGCCCCAAGGTGAAACACCTCCCAGACGGCTCCGACCGCCAGAGCGCCCACCCCCATCCAGGGAATCGCCGGGTGGTTGTTGCGGAAAGAATCCAACCCAATCATCACGAGTCCCACCAGCGCCGCAATCCCCATCGAAAAGACGGCGGGCAGGTCAGCAACGAGGGCAGCGTACGCATTCGCAAGATCCATAGTCGAAATAATCCTATTGTGTCGCCTGCAGGTCTACGGCAGACTCGTCTAAAAAAGCTACACCCAGACAAATTCCTCAATTTGAGACGCCAGTTCCACGTCCATCTCCGTCACCTTCCCTCCGGCATCGTGGGTCGTCAGGGCAATCGACACGGTATTGTAGACATTCTCCAGTTCGGGATGGTGCATCATCTCCTCCGCGTAGAAGGAGAGGCGAACAATGAAGCTGATCGCCTCCCGGAAGTCGGAAAACTCATACGTTTTCTTGAGCTTGTCGTCCTCGAAAGTCCACCCGGGAAGGTCGTCAAGTGCATCCTGAATTTCGGCGTCGGAAAGCGGATCGCGGGAGGGCATGACGGTATCCGGTCAATTCAACGGTTGTCGGCAAGTCTGAGCGTCGGAAATTCTTTTCGGGACGTATTGCCTATTGCGGATCTGTAAGGGAGTGTCAACGCAATACGCAACACGAAATACGCGATTCCCTTCTCCTTCGAAGCCTATTATCGCTCAAGTTCCAGCTTGTCCACCTCAATCGTCACCTCCTCGACCTCCGGCGGTGCCGCAGGCAACTGTGCGGTCTCCTCAGAAGGCTCAGCCTGTTCCAGTGCGGCCGTTCGCTTCTCTTCGATTTTCTCCAGCAAGAATTCCGTGGTCGGTTCCGTCTGTCGCAAGAACGGGTTCGGGAAGAAGCCCATCACGAACATGAGCACGACCAGCGGAGCCATCAGCAGGAGCTCTCGTCCATTCACGTCCGCCATGTCGGCGTTGGCTTCGTCGTCCAGCTCCCCAAAGAAGGTGCGATACACCATGTGGAGCAGGTAGACCGCTGCGAGGATGACGCCGGTCGTCGCGAAGACGACGAGGGCGGTCGAGTCGAGCACGGTGCTCTTGAACGAGCCGAGGAGAATCATGAACTCCCCCACGAACCCGTTGAGACCGGGCATCCCGGCGGAGGCAAGCACACTGAAGACCATGAGCGTCGTGAGCACGGGCACAGACGCCGCGAGGCCGCCGTAATCGTCCATCAGCCGCGTGTGGCGCCGCTCGTAGAGCATCCCCACCAGCAGGAAGAGCGCGCCCGTCGAGAGGCCGTGGTTCACCATCTGAATGACCGCTCCCTGCATCGCCTCCGTCGTGAAGGCAAAGAGGCCGAGCACCACAAACCCGAGGTGACTCACGGACGAGTAGGCGACGAGGCTCTTGGCATCGTCCTGCACCCGGGCGATGAGCGCCCCGTAGATGATGCCAATCACGGCGAGGATGCCGATCAGCAGCGCGCCGCTCTGTGCGGCATTCGGGAAGAACGGCAGGCAGAAGCGCAGCAGACCGTACGTTCCCATCTTCAGCAGCACGCCGGCCAGGATGACGGAGCCGCCAGTGGGAGCCTGCACGTGCGCGTCCGGCAGCCAGGTGTGCAATGGAAAGAGCGGCACCTTGATCGCGAACGAAAAGGCAAACAGCGCAAAGAGCCAGCTCTGAGTAGCGATCGGGATGTTGTACTCAAGCAGCTTGTACCAGTCGGTCGTAAACACGCCATTGTTCACCGCCGCCCCGGCCTCGTAGCCGAGAAACAAAATCGCCACCAGCATGAGCAGCGAGCCCACGAGCGTGTAGATCACGAATTTCACCGCCGCGTAGATGCGATTCTTGCCCCCCCAGATCCCAATGATGAAGTACATCGGGATGAGCGTGAGCTCAAAGAAGATGTAGAAGAGAAACAGGTCGAACGACGTGAAGACCCCGGTTATGCCCGTTTGCAAGAGCAGCAGGAGTGCGTAGTACCCTTTCTGCTTCTCGGTGATGTACGTCCAAGACGAGAGCACGACGATCGGGCCGAGCAGCGTCGTGAGCATTATCAGCAGCAGGCTCAGACCATCCACCCCAACGAAGTACTTGATGTCCAGGGTGTCCGGGAACCAGGCGCTCGACACGTCGGCCAACTGCGGCGCAATGGCGGTGCTCACCGACGGATCGTAGCCCACAAAGAGACCAATGGACAACACGAAGGTGAGCGTGGTCGTCACCAGGGCCGTCCACCGAATGCTGGAGGCCTCCCGCAGGAAGAGCGTCAGGAGCGCGCCCAGCGTCGGCAGAAAGATGACCAGAGACGTGAGGTACGGAATGTCCATGAGCAGTCGGTTACCGCAAAAACGTCAGAAACAGTTCGTAATCGTCGTTCATCGGGAATTTCCCCCAACGCGCAGAAGCAGTGCGTAATTTGTATTCCGTATCTTGAGGTCGCCAGTGGTCCGAGTTTCGGATCTACGCAACACGAAATACGGACCATGCAATATCAGGGCACTTCGACTTCGGCTTTATACCCCAAAGAGCATGATGCCGATGACGAGGGCGACCCCAAGAACCAAACCGAGAGCGTAATTCTGCACGATGCCCGTTTGGACCAGGCGGAGTCCCCCGCTCGCTCGTTGAGCAAGCCGGGCCACCCCATTGACCGCTCCATCAATGACGTTCGTGTCAAAGGCCGCGAAGGCCTTCCGTCCGATGCCGTCGATGAGGGTATCCACGACGACACTGTTGTAGAACTCGTCCCAGTAATACGTGTCCTTCCAGGCCTGATAGAGCCCCCCAAAGCGGTTGGCCAAAAATGCGTCATATTCGAGGCCGTAGGACGAATAGACCGACCAGGCGTAGTAGAGGGTGCCGATGGCGATGAGAGAGCTGAGCCCAATGAGCCCCCACTCCAGCGCCAGCGGGACGTGGCCGTGCAGAGATGCCTCCGCCACTGGCCCGCCGTACTCGGCCCCCAGGTAGTGGTGAATCCAGTTCCACTTCCCTCCTTTGATGACAGCCGGGAGCCCGATGAAGCCCCCAACGAGCGAGAGGATGCCGAGCGTCCAAAGCGGAATCGTCATGGACGAGGGCGACTCGTGCGGTTCGTGCCGGTCCGGCGCCGCCCAGCGCGGCTCCCCCTCAAACGTGAGCATGTACGAGCGCATCATGTAAAATGCCGTAAGCAGCGCCGTAAAAATCCCTACGGCCCACACCGCCCAGGCGTAGCCGTGTCCGGCGTAACCGAACTCGAACGCCTTGAACAGAATCTCATCCTTCGAGAAGAAGCCCGCCGTCAGCGGAAGGCCCGAAATTGCTAGGGTCGCCAGCAGGTAGGTCGTGCTCGTGGCCGGCATGTACTCCTTCAGCCCCCCCATCGTCCGCATGTCCTGCGGATCGAAGTCCTCTACGTCGTGCCCTTCGTGCTCGAGGCTGTGCTCCACCTCCTCCATCCCGTGAATCACGCTGCCGGACCCGAGGAAGAGACAGGCCTTGAAGAAGGCGTGCGTAACGACGTGAAAAATAGACACGAAGAAGGCCCCCACGCCCGCAGCCATAAACATGTACCCGAGCTGCGAGACCGTCGAGTACGCCAGGACGCGCTTGATGTCGTTCTGTGCAATCGCAATCGTCGCCGCCATGAGCGCCGTCGCGGCCCCAACAATCGCTATGATCGCCATCACGACCGGTGCACTCAGCACGACGGCCGAGAGTCGCGCCAACAGGTACAGCCCACTGGTCACCATTGTGGCCGCGTGAATGAGGGCCGACACGGGCGTCGGGCCCGCCATCGCGTCCGGCAGCCAGACGAAGAGCGGGATCTGCGCGCTCTTGCCCGTCGCCCCGATGAAGAGCAAAAAGACGATCCAGTTGAGCGAGTCGACCGAAAGCTCCGGCCCCTGGGTGAGAAGCACGTCGAAGCTCAAGGAGCCGAGCTCCTGAAAAATCATGAACATCGCCACCAGAAAAGCGAAGTCGCCAATGCGGTTGACGATGAACGCCTTATTGGCGGCGCTGCTGTTGCTGAGATCCGTGTACCAGAAGCCGATGAGAAGGTACGAACACAGGCCTACCCCCTCCCACCCCAGGAACAGCACCGGCAGATTGTTTGCCAGCACGAGGTTGAGCATGGCGAAGATGAAGAGGTTGAGGTAGGCAAAAAATCGCCAGTACCCCTCGTCCCCGTGCATGTACCCGATCGAGTACACGTGAATGATTCCCCCCACCCCCGTCACCACCATCGTCATGATGAGCGACAACTCATCCACCCGGTAGGCAAAACTCAGATCCAAGTCCCCGGCCGCCATCCAGGTATAGAAGTCCGCAACCACCGGATCCCCGCCGTAGGTGACGAACAGATAGAGCGTCAGCAGGAACGGCACGGCCACCACCGTCGTCCCGATGGTCCCAATAAGCGTCTCCCGCGTGCGAAACTGCGCCAGAAACAGGGGCGCAATGCCGTTCACCACGGCCCCTGCCAGCGGCAGTAGCAGAATGAGACGAATCAACAGGTCAGTCTCCATCGGCGCTACAAGATCGAATGACGAAAAGCGATTCAACGAGGGACGAACGCCCCACACGAAAAAACGCCGACGGCCCCGTGGGCAATCGGCGCGAAATCAGACTAATGCTTAAAGAGATTGATCTCCGTGACGTCGACGGTCACATTGCTACGGAAGATGGCAATCACGATGGCCAAGCCCACCGCCGCCTCGGCTGCCGCCACGGCAATCGAAAAGAAGACCAGCATCTGCCCACTCGGATCGCCCATCGACTGGCTAAACGTCACCAGCGTCAAATTCACGGCGTTCAGCATCAACTCCACCGACATCAAAATGACGATCGCGTTTCGGCGGAAGAGGACCCCGAGCGTGCCGATCGTAAACAGCACGGCGCTAAGGGCGAGATACCAGTTAACAGCAACTTCCATTTTATGTGGCTGGTTGGTTGTTTGTCGCTAATTATTGATTGTCGTTCCCATCGGTCGTTTCGAACAACCGACGAACAACAATCAACGAACCCCAGGACTATTCGAACCGACGTTGCGCCAGCATTACGGCCCCAACGGTCGCGGCCAACAGGAGAATGCCCGCCACCTCGACGTGCAAGGCGTATCGTGTAAAGAGCATCTCCCCGAGCGTAGCGGCAGAGCCAACCTCCGCCGCGGTTTCTGCATCGACCGGATCAACCCCGAGGTCAAATTCAAGGGCCACCACGTAAAGGAGTTGACTCAGCACGAGCATGCCCAGGATGAACCCTCCGACCCGAGCCCAACCGATCTCACTGAGTTCCGGGAGGGCCGAGAGGTTCAGCAACATGATCACGAATAAGAACAGGACCATAATCGCCCCGGCGTACACCAGAATCTGAATGGCCCCGATAAAGGAGGCATTCAGCGTCACGTACAGCCCGGCGATGCAGAAGAGATTCAGCACCAGCCAGAGGGCACTCGTTACGGGACTGCGAGCGATCACCATGCCGAGAGCAGCCGCAACCGCTACCGTCGCCAGGAAGAAAAACATGAAGGGGGACGCCATAATCCCGACCGAGCTGAGTGAAATCCTAATCGCAGTGAGGGACCCGCCGAGACGGGCATTTCCCTGGAGATCGGCGGGCAAGTTCAACGCGCAAAGTAACGCGCCTCCGTCGTAGGGGCAAGATTCGGCCCGGTAAATCGTTGATGAAGAGCCATACCTCCTGTATAACAGGCTCCATAAGCCTCAGGCGGCCGACAGGGCAGCGTGTGTGACCGGCGGCTCCGGTTGGGTCCCGTGCCCGGCCTCCATTGTGGTCGACTCGACCGTGAGACTGCGCCCGAACTCGGTTTCAAACATGGTGCCCTCCTCATTCCCCGACCAGACTTCGAGTTGTGGGTCTCCCTTGGTCGCAATCGACAGGACAAGCTCCTCGTCCGTCAGCCGCGCTCGAAGCGCAACCACGTTCTGAAAGTGACTCCGGTCCAGGCCCTCGGCGATTCGGAGGAGCGACGCGAGCTGCCGAACCCGTCGTTTCTGCTCCCTCGTGCATTTCCGATAGTGCGTGTGCGAATCTTCGGGCGGAACGGCTCGATGATATCGGGCCACGAGCGACATGACCACCTCTTCCTCGGGCTGGAACCCTTGCAGGTCCGCGTGCCGGATGAGGTACCGCGAATGCTTGTGGTGCGTGTCGTGACTGATGGCGTATCCAATGTCGTGCAGGAGCGCGGCGTACTCCAGTAGCTTCGCGTCGCGGGCGGGACCGTCGTAGAGGGGACGACAGACGTCAAAGAGAAACGTAGCGGTGGCTGCCACGTGCTGGGCGTGACGCTCCTCCCACTGAAACCGGTAGGCCAGCTCGTGCACACTGCGGCGCCGGGGGTCCCGAAACGGCGCCATCTGACGAATCCGCGTGTAGTTGGTATCCATGAAGTGGACGACCATACCCTCCCGCAACGCGTTCGGAGAAACCCGCATGATCTCTACATCGGACACCAACTCGAAGATCGTGTCGAGCAGCACCGCGCCCGCCCCAAGCTGATCGACCCGTTTGGGATCAATGGAGGGATGAGAGATCCGCTCGTCTGCCGTCGACTTCATAACCCAATCCAGCGCCTTCCGAACCCGAGGTACAGGGAAGGATTGCTGAAAGATGGTTCGGCCGGGATCTCCTCCCTGCTCCACTGCCAGTCGCGCGAGCGTCTTCATGGTTCCCGACGACCCTACAATGTCTTCTACTCCGTGTGTTCGACACGCCTCCACAACCGGCTCCAGCCGATCGTTGAAGTGATCCTGCAGTGCCTCCACGTCTTCTCCCGAGAGGGGGTCCGAATTGACGAACTTCTCCGTCATCCGCGCCGCCCCGAGCTTGAGACTCCTCGCAAAGACGGACTCTCCTCCCGAGACGATGATGCACTCAACCGACCCGCCCCCGATGTCCACCAGCAGGGTCGGAGCCGTCAAATCCACAGCACGCCGAACCCCCCGAAAGATGAGCTCGGCCTCTTGCTCCCCACTGATCGGTCGGATGCGAAGCCCCAACTCCCGACGCACCTGCCGGATAAACTCCCCCCCATTGGCGGCTTCCCGAATCGCACTCGTCGCAAAGGCTAAAAATTCCGTCGTATCCCATCCCTGAGCCAGCAGGTGAATGCGCTTAAGTGCCTGCATCCCCCGCTCGATGGCATCATCCGGCAGCGTGTTGGCCTCCAGGCCGTGCTGCCCCAGCCGCACCATTTCCTTCATCCGGTCCACCACCTGGAAGCTCCCGTTGGCGTGGGCATCCACGATGACGGCGTGAAATGAGTTGGTGCCCAGGTCAATCACACAGACGCGAATCGGAGAAATCGTCCCGTTGGCGCCGTAGGTGGTTTCGGGGACGAGGATACAAGCGGCGCGCTCATCGGACGTAGACATACAGAAAGCGATCTAAAACAGAGACGAACGGATGCAAAACACTCAGCCCCCGCCCAATAAAAGCAAAAGACGCTCCAGGATCATCCCGTCATCCTGTGAGCTCAAACTCGATGCGTTCCACCCCGGCGCCCTTCGACGTCCGGTTGGTGATTCGGATGCGTCCCACCTCCGCTAGGTGATCCACGTGCGTGCCGCCACACGGACACAAATCAAACGCTCCGATGCGCACCATTCGAAGCGGATCGACGTGATCCGGAATGAGGTCGAGGAGCCCCCGCCCGTCCGGGGTCTGCTTCTCGGCCTCCGCTCGCGCCATCTCCGCCTTCGTCACCGGCAGGTCCTGATCGAGAACCGCGTTGGCCCGAGACTCGATCGCATGGACTTCGTTTTCCTCGAAATCCGCCGGTTCGAAGTCGATCCGAGAGCGATCGGGATGAATCTGATTGCCGGCGGTCTGGGCGTCGAAAAGATCCAGCACCACCTTCGAGACCACGTGCTGGGCCGTATGCATCCGGCGGAGCTTCGTGCGGCGCTCCTCGTCAATTTGCCCCTTTACCTCCTCTCCTTCCTCGGGAAGACGCCCGTCTACGTTCTCAACGTAGTGACGCACGTCACCGTGCTCTTTTTGCACGTCCACCACATCGGCGGCGCCGTCGTCCCAGTGGAGACTCCCTCGGTCGGCAGGCTGTCCCCCACCCTCTGGGTAAAAATAGGTGCCGTCGAGAACGATGTACTCGTCGGTCGCTGATTCTACAGCGTCGGTGAACGTCGTGACATCGTCCTGGTCGGGGAGGTAGCGAAGATCGGTCATGCTGTACGGATGCGTTTGCAGAATCAATTCCGAAGAGCTTCGTGCCGGGGTCCTTTCGCCGGAGCATCGGTCGAGTGGATTCTGTACATGCTCTCTGCGTCACAGATCCGGCTGCGAAGAACCTACACAGGTCCACTCCCCTTCTCCGGTCGCCACAAATAGGCGAGAATACACCCTCCGACGACCCCTCCTACCACCTCTCCGCCAAGCACGGACGGCCACGCTACATTGGACAGAGAAAAGAGAATTTGCAGCCCCCCTTGTACAATTCCGTACGTGATGCCCCCTGCAAGTCCACGGCCAACCCAGTTCGATGGAATGTATGCCGCTGCGGCTGCGAAGGCTAAACTTCCCCCCGCGAGTCCCCCCTCGATTCCGATGTGCCCGGGTCGGAAGGCTCCATGAAGGAGTCCTTCCAGTAGCGCGGAGACGCCCCCTCCGATCAGTCCCGCTACCGCACCTAATACAACCCAGCGTCGCATAGCCAATTCGTAAACGAGAAAATTGTACTCGACGATTCGTACAAGCAACCTGCCGACATGGCCGAATGCAACCAGCGCCGCCCGTCCCTCCCCAACCTTCTCAATAACAAAAGCGCCGCCCCGCCCGAACACAGTCGGGTAGAGCGGCGCCGTGATTTCTCGAGAGTGTGTCAGTGTCGAACTCCACAATCCACACTCCCCATTCGAAATTCCACAATCGATCAGGTGCCAGCGGAGTAGTCCGTGGCGTAGTGCTCCTGCTCCTCGGAGAGGCCGTCGATCTCGACGCCCATCGTGTTGAGCTTCACGCGGGCGATCTCGTCGTCCATCTCCTGCGGGATGTCGTAGACCTTGTCCTCCAGCATCTCGCCGGACTCATGGCGCTGGACGAGGTCGAGGTGGGCACGAAACTGGTTGGCGAAGCTCATGTCCATCACCTCGCTCGGGTGTCCTTCCGCCGCAGCCAGGTTCACGAGCCGCCCGTCGCCGAGCACGTAGACCCGGTCGCCGTTCTCCTTCGTGTACTCACGGTTGTTGTCGCGCACTTCACGGGCGTCGATGGAGAGGTCGGCCAGCTCTTCGAGGTTGAGCTCCACGTCGTAGTGGCCCGTGTTCGCGACAATCGCACCGTCCTTCATCTTCAGGAAGTGACGGCCGCGGATCACGTCCTTCATGCCGGTGGCCGTCACGAAGATGTCGCCCTTCTCGGCGGCCTCGTCCATGCTCATGACCTGATGGCCGTCGAGCGTGGCCTTGAGAGCGGTGGCGGGCCGCACCTCGGTGACGATCGTGTTGGCGCCCATGCCCTTCGCCCGAGTGGCGACGCCGCGACCGCAGTGGCCGTAGCCGGCGACGACGAAGTTCTTGCCCGCTATGAGCGTGGAGGTTGCGCGCAGGATGCCGTCGATGGTGCTCTGCCCCGTACCGTAGACGTTGTCGAAGTCCCACTTCGTCTCGGCGTCGTTGACGGCGTAGACCGGATACTGCAGCTTGCCGTCGTTGTCCATCGCGCGGAGGCGATGCACACCGGTCGTCGTCTCCTCACTGCCGCCGATGATGTCGTCCATCATCTCCGGGTGATCGGAGTGGACCGTAAAGATAAGGTCCGCTCCGTCGTCGAGCGTCAGGTGCGGCGGCGTGTCAATGGTGCGCTCGATGCACCAGTAAAAGTCGTCGGTGTCGAGGCCGTGCCAGGCGTAAATTTCCGTGCCGTTGTTGGCGAGGGCGGCCGCAATGTCGTCCTGCGTCGAGAGCGGATTGCAGCCGCTCCAGGCCACCTCGGCGCCACAAGCCTGCAGGGTCTCGACGAGCACCGCCGTCTCTTTCGTTACGTGGAGACAACCGGCAATCTTATAGCCCTCAAACGGCTTCGAGTCGGAATATTCCTCGCGCAGTTGCATGAGGACGGGCATGCGGCTTTCCGCCCATTCAATGCGCTTCCGCCCTTCGTCGGCCAGACTGAGGTCTCGAACTTTGTATTGTCCTTCCTTGTGATCCATGTGCGTGTGGGATGTAAAAAATGCAGTAGACGTGTCGTGCAGTCGTGCTACGGCCCCTGGAGAGTTGCGTCGGAGCCGAAACAGAGTCGCCCCGCGCCCTGATGCCGACAGTTTCGGCAGAGGACATCCTCCTGGGGTGCGCCCCGGCGATCGAGGGCGACAAGGCCCTGGCGCGACCGGGAGTCACAGTACCACCGGATGCTACACGCCACGGGGGGAACAGTTTATCAGTTTGGGGTAAATTTCCCCTTTCATTCCCTATCCCCGCCCCCTCATCGCTCAGGACGGTCCGTCCATCATCAGCCCCCACTCTTGGCTTTATGATATGATTCTATGCCATTAGACTTAGACAATGCACTCCTACGACAAAAGCGTACATTCGATCGAAGGGACCTGACGCCCTGGACTCAAACAAAGAGAAGAACCATCAGGGTGTACGCAACAATCGCCAGCCCCCCCGCCACCGACGCCAGCGGAAGCTGCGTGTAGACGTGATCCATGAGGTCCGAGCCGGTGGCCAGCGACGACAGCACCGTCGTATCCGAGATGGGCGAGCATTGATCGCCGTAGACCGATCCGCCCACCACCGCCCCAAAGCACAGCGTAATGAAGAGCGGATCCTGGGAGATGCTCCACGCCAGCGGCATGGCCACCGGAAACACTACCGCGTACGTGCCCCACGACGTGCCCGTCGAGAAGGCAATAATGAGGCAGAGCACGACGAGCAGCCCCGGCAGCACGGCGGGCGGGATGGCCTCTCCGACCGTAGCCACGACGTACTCAGCGGTCCCTACGGCATCCGCCACCTCTTTCAGCGACACGGCCAACGCGAGGATGATCGCCCCAATCGTCACGCCCTTACACCCGTCGATGAACCCATCGATGACCGTGTCGAAGTCCATGCCCTTGAACAAGGCAATGCCCATGCCCGCAAGCATGGCCAAAACGAAGGCCTCTGCAATGAGGAGCGTGGGATCCTCCGTGTTTCCCAGATAAAAGTACGTGTAGAGATACGGAAGAATGGCGATCCCCAACAGCG
Source organism: Salinivenus sp. (assembly GCA_018609755.1). GTDB lineage: Bacteria > Bacteroidota > Rhodothermia > Rhodothermales > Salinibacteraceae > Salinibacter. Next base: position 14,805 of record JAHENZ010000088.1, read on the forward strand.
TGCCGATGGGCCCGACGAAGTCGACGAGACCGGGCGTGTAGCTGTCCGGAACGTCCATCTCCGTGAGCTCCCGCGACGTAAGCGGGGTAGAGCCCTCCCGATCAAGCTTGCCGGTGGTCCGGGCCCGCTCGATTGCGTCGCGCATCTGCTTGCTCGGCACCCACGACAAAAACTCCCAGGCGAAAAGAAACGTCAGGATGATCGCAAAAATCGCGTAGAAGTTGGCCCAGATGGAGGAGAAAAAGAACGCGATGCCATCCTGAGTGGTCTGAAACAGCGGTATCGTCCCGGCCACGAGCCCGCCCACGTAGATGGGCCACACGTTGAATGGAATAATGGTGGCCGCCGGGGACGCCGTCGAGTCGACGACGTAGGAGAGTTCCTCGTGCGAGACGTTGTGCTGATCGCCGATGGGACGGGCGGTGGCACCCGTGAGTACGGTCGAGATGGTGCCTCCCTGATGAAAGATCAGGCCCATGATCCAGGTAAAAAACTTCGCCGTCCGCGGGCCGCGGACCATGCGATCCCCCGCCCACTTTGCGAATCGGAGCGCCCCCCCGGTGCGCGTCCAGAGCCCAATGAGGCCGCCCAGCGCCCAGAGATAGACCAGCAGAATCAGTGCAAAATCCTCCGTGCCGATGGCCGGCAGTAGAAAGGCGTCGATGATGTTGACCTGGCCGGAAATGAGACCGCCCGCCGCAATCCCGATGAAGAGGGCACTCACCACCTCCCGCATCCAGAAGGCAAGAACGATGGCAATGAGGGGCGGAAGGATCGACCAGAAGCCATAATGGCCGTCCGTCTTGGGAATATCCCCCGCAAAATAGACGGCGACTCCCAGCCCTCCCAGCACGAAAGCCGCGACCGCCCAGCGGGTCCAATCAGTGAACGGCGAAGCGGATTCGTTCGTCGACGCGGATGAGGACGTGCTTTCGTCATTCTCAGGCGCGGAGCGATCGGGCATGATGAAGTGGTAAATTGTGAGGATCGCACTCAGCCCAACTAAGGAATTGACGAGCACGGACGCCAACAACGTCTGAACCCCCACCTCTTCTCAACGAAACCGCTCGCCAGATTTCGGGCGAAGCCCACACCACAACGAGCGGCCCACGCTTACGACCTTCCCGCCGACGTTGGGATTATTTTCTTTTGCAATAACGGAAACAGAATATCCTACCTCTGGTCTGTTGGAGGACCGTACCTATTGCATAACCCGACTCTCCCAGCCCACTGTCCCCCGGTGACGGTGGTTTTCGTTTTTAGAAGAGAATGCCGTCTACGAATTGAGGACATTCGGCAGAGGGTCATGCGCTCAGAAATTAGGCGTGCACTACCCCAGCGTTGGTTCGGAGACTGCCTGCAAGCCTGAAGCGACAAAATCTGGGATTCCTTAGAGATCGCACGACAAGCAGCGGCTGCAAGTATCCTTCGTCGTGATCGTGCGCTCACGCACGGGGGAGGTCCTTGTCTACCCCCCACTTGTCACACAGCATCTCAAACACCTCATACTCCTCTTCCGACACACTGGCGTCCGCTACGATGAGTCCCTTCAAGAAGTCTAAATAGCGCTCCCCCACGGCCTGCGTACGGTCACCCGCCTCCTGTGCCAGTTCGGTCGCCAACGTTTCGATGCGGTCGCGAATGGCGTCCGGCCCCTTCTCCAAAAGGGGCGCCAACTCATTCGCACGAGCCTCCGTGTCCACGCTTCCCTCTTTCTCCATCCGGGATTCGAGCTTTCGGGTCAACATCCGTTCGGAAATGTGTTCAGTCCCGTCCGCATTCATGAGCAGATAGGAAAGGTCAAAAAGCATTCGCTTCAATGCCTGCACACGACCGGGCTCCGCCGCGCCGGAATCCTCCTCACCTGCCAGGTCGAAGAAGCCTACGCCGTCATCCGTTGCGTCGGATGCATTCGAAGGGGCTGCCATTGGATAAATTGATCTGGGTGAATGGAAGAAGCGATCGTTTCGACTGCGTGCAATAGTACGAGAGATGCAGTCAGAATCACGAACACCTCTTGGGAACGGTTAGGACGCATCGTAGACCGCGTCTGGATCAAAGACCTTTTCCCCATCCGCGACGAGCCCGGCCTCCGTACCGCGGCGATAAAAGCAAGACTGGTATCCAGTGTGGCAAGCACCTCCCTCCTGATCAACCTTAAAGAGGAGCGTGTCCCCGTCGCAGTCGAGCCGCACGTCCTGCATCGTCTGCGTGTGGCCGCTGGACTGCCCCTTCACCCACCGCTCCTGCCGCGACCGACTCCAGTACACCATCCGGCCCGAGGTAAGCGTCTCGCGAAGGGTCTCGGCGGTCATGTACGCCATCATGAGCACTTGATCGGTAGCCGCATCCTGCACGATGGCGGGCACGAGGCCAGACTCGTCGAAGGTCACGGCGTCCAGGAGATCGTCTGCAGACATGAGCACAGGAGAATGGGAAGAAAACCGTAGTTCGGAAATTGAAAGGCCGCGTCCCCCCGATGGTTCAGCCGAGATCTATTCCGAACTCCAAGACCTGTATGACATTCATACAACAAGTCTCCATTACTCCGAGAGGAACTGCCACATGCGGCGCGTAGGGACGTTTCTGATTCGGCTACCTCGTCTCTTGTTCATCGGACTCGTGCGGGCGTACCAGTTGCTTCTATCCCCCCACATGCCCAGTACGTGTCGCTTCCACCCGACCTGCTCACAATATGCCATCCAGGCCTTCCGAAGATACGGAGCGATCCGCGGCCTCATCCTAACCGTGTACCGCCTGGGGCGATGCCATCCCTGGGGCGGCCACGGCTACGACCCGCCCCGCTGGTTCGGCGAACCGGTCCCCGAATCCCCCTCTACGAACGAAAGCCAACTCCGCAATCCAACATCCGAACTCCAAAATTGAGGATCACCGCATGTGGCTGCGGCGATTGCGTACGTAGTCCTCGAACAGAAAGGAGCCAAGGTCGTCGAGCTCAGCGTAATAGGCGCGGCCGCGATTCACCTCTGTGAGCTCCCGCACGAAGTCCTGCAGCCCAGGATCGCGGGCAATCATGAACGTCGTAATCGTGATGTCTTGGCGACGGCAAATCGCCCCCTCGTCGAGCACCTTGTTCACGATCTTCGGGTCCAGCCCGTAGGGATTTCGGTACATCTCCCCGTTTTCGATGTGGCAACTGGGCTTGCCGTCGGTAATCATGAAGATCTGCTTGTTGCGGTTGTTGCGGCGGTGCAAGATGTGCCGCGCCCGCTGTAGGCCCGCTCGGGTATTGGTGTGATACGGTCCCACGTCGAGGTAGGGCAGGTCCTCGATCTCAATTTCCCAGGCGTCGTTGCCAAACGCGACGATGTCGAGCGTGTCTTTTGGGTACTTGCTCGTGATCAGTTCAGCCAAGCCCATCGCCACGCGGCGTGCCGGCGTAATGCGGTCCTCGCCGTAAAGCACCATCGAGTGGGAGAGGTCGATCATCAGCACGGTGGCCATCGTGGCGTGATGATCGGTCTCGTGGACCTGGAAGTCGTCTTCAGCAAGGTTCCAATCGTCCCCAAGCCCGGAGCGGCGGAAGGAGTTGGAGAGGGTGCCCGTAGCGTCGAGGCGGGAGATGTCGTCGCCGAACTGCCAGTCGCGCGTCTCAGGGAGCTGCTCGTCTCCATGCCCCGTGTGCGGCGTTTCGTGATCGCCCTTCCCGTGCTTTCGAAGCTCACTGAAGATCTCTTCGAGCGCGGACCGACGCAGGGACCGCTCGGCCTTTGCCGTAATCTCCACAGTGCCGTCTTCTTCATCCTCCGAGAGATATCCACGCTTCTTCAGTTCCTCGATGAAGTCCTCAATCGTCTGGTCGGTCCCCTCCGTCAGATCATACTCCTCATCCAGTTGTCGGAGCCACCGAAGCGCCTCCTCAGCGTCGCCCGCCGTATGCTCTAGCAGCTCTTGAAAGAGGTCGAACAGCTCCTCGAAGAGTGGCTTTTGGCTACCGTGCCGGGTGGGGTCCCACTCGGTGTATCGAAGACGCATGGGCCTGGCGGAGTCGGTGAGTAGAGACGACTAGCAAAAAGGGTACGCCCCCGGGAAGACCTTTGTTTTCGGCGCGCCCCCAAATGCGTCGCGATCAGCCCGGCCGAACCCACCCCTCAGGCCCATGCCCGAGACACTTGCGGAGGACGTTACATTTCTGACTCGCGGACCGGTTCGGACGCAGAGTAGGCCTCCTCAGACGGAGAAGCAGAAAACGGGTCCTTGATTTGATCCTCCCGTTCGATGAAGTAATATCCGAGCAGGGCCGTACCGGATGCGAGCAACAAAATCCCGTAGGCCAGCGGCGACTCGAAGCCAATGGCCAGCAGGTCCACGAGCAGGACCCCGATGCCGAGTGACACGATGACGAGCCCCCACTTCAGGGCCGAGCGCGTGCTGGGCTCCGACCACTTTTGATTGAGGATCGCCTCCGCCACATCGGCCTCCGCGTGCGAGTCGAGCGCCTTCCGCCGGATCCGCGTGTCCCCAATGAGCTTGGCAATGTACGCGATCATAGCGAAAAACCCGAGGGGGACGAGAATATCTTCCATTGCAATAGGTATGTGTCGTGAGTAGTGACGAACCGGACGGTCGTTGCCCAACCGTGCACACACAGCAGACAGGCCCATTCGCAAATCGGTTGCACCTCTTCTGACCCTCTTCCTACCTTCACAACAATCATCCACCAAACCTTCACATCATTTCCTGCAACCGAATCTCTTCCCCTCCTGTCTACTTCGATTGCTACGCTCCATCCTCCAGTTTGTGCACTCCTCCCTGCTGAGTTACCGATCCGTGAGCAAGCAAGGAAAAGGCAATCCGCATTAGATGGGGACCGAGCACAACCCTGAGCAACAGTGGACTTCGAAAACGTATTCACGTATCGGTAAGGTCATTCTACTGGTGTACCCACAACCGACCAGTTTGAGGAACGCTCTATGAGCACTGATGCCGACGTACGTTCCGAGCGCGAGCTGGTCGAGAAGGTGTTGGACGGGGACCGAGACGCCTTCCTCGCATTTATCGACCGATACGAGCGCCTCGTAAAGCACGTCGTCTTCCGAATGGTGGATGACGACCGGGATCGCGAGGAGCTGTGTCAGGACGTGTTCATGCGGGCGTACCGCTACCTGGACGATTTTCGGTTCGAGTCAAAGCTGTCAACCTGGCTGGCGCGCATCGCCCGAAACACGTGCCTCAATCACCTGGAGAAGAAGGACATGCCGCTGTATGCGGACCATGCCCCTGCGCCCGACGACGAATCGCCCGACGCCCGGGCGGCCCTCAATCGCATCGAGGATCCGGACGAAGACGTGGCCGATGCAGCGTCCGACCGTGAGCGTCGTGCGTTGGTCCGCGAGGGCATCAAGACCCTTTCGGAGCACTACCGAACGGCACTCACCTTGTATCATTTGGAGGGAATGAGCGTATCACAAATCAGCGACATTATGGAGAACCCCGAGGGCACGGTGAAGAGTCACCTGTACCGGGGCCGCAAAAAACTCAAAGACTGGCTGCTCGACCGATACAGTCAGGAGGAACTGACCCTATGAATGACCGTGACCGCTCGCTCCAAGATGAGTTTGACCGCCACTTCCGTGGCGACGGCCCCCCGCCTGACACCGACAATCGGGAGGCGGCGGCCTATCAGGCCGTCTTTTCCGCCCTTCAGGACGAGCCGGAGGGCGACCTACCGGACGACTTTGCGGAGCGTGTGGCCGACCGGGTGAGCCTCCGCCCTGAGCCCTCCATCGTGTGGAGCGACGTCCTGCTCCTCGTCCTGACCGTAGCGGCCGCCGGTGCCACCCTCGTCCTGATGCCGTCCGTGCACACGATCCTGGAAGAAACGGTGTGGGTGATCGCCCGCTCGTTCGGGGACCTCTCCTCATACGTCCGCCTGGACGTCATGGCCGCCGCCGGGCTCGTGCTACTCCTTACCCTCGGCCTCGATGCCCTACTGCGCCGCTGGCGCCCCCTGCGCCACGCCCCGACCGCCCCCTAATTTCGGATTGTGGATTTTGGAGTGTGGAATTAGACTGTTGCTTGTTGGATGCAAAAGGAGGAACGGTCTCCTCCCAACTGCCTTTCTCGCTTCGATTCTTCGTTCTCCACCATTCATCTCTGCACGACCTTCAATCCTCCACCCTCGCCCTTCGCCCCACGCCTCTCGCCCCTCGATCCTCTCCAACATCGGCTTGCGCAGCATCGCCATGACAGTTATCCTTTCGGGGTGATGTCGACTCTTCGAATCATCCCCATTGCCACTCATGGAACGGCGCGATTTCGCAAAGAAAGCCCTGCTCGGCGCAGCCGGCGCCAGCGTCCTCGGCGGGTGTGCAAACGACGAATCGTCCGGCGATAGCGACGCGGCCAACGTTCAGCCCAATAAGCAGGTGCGCTGGAACCTCGCCTCCAGCTTCAGCCGCTCGCTCGACACCATTTACGGCGCGGCCGAAGTCCTCTCGGACCGCCTCGCGAGCCTCACGGACGGAAACTTCCAGATTCAAACGTATCCCGGGGGCGAGCTGGTGCCGCCCCTCGAAGTGCTGGGCAGCGTGCAAAACGGCACGGTGGAGATGGGCCACTCGGCCAGCTACTACTTCATCGGCAAAAATCCTGCGCTGGCGTTCGACTGCACCGTTCCGTTCGGTCTCACCGCCCGCCAGTACCGTGCCTGGTTGTACTACGGCGGCGGCATGGAGCTGATGCGGGACCTCTTCTCCGACTTCAACATTCTGAACCTGCCCGGCGGCAACACGGGTACGCAGATGGGCGGTTGGTTCAACCTCGAAGTCAACTCGCTCTCCGACATGAACGGCCTGAAGATGCGGATTCCGGGCCTTGGAGGGAGCGTGATGAGTGAGATGGGCGTCAACACGCAGGTGCTGCCCAGCGGCGAAATCTATCCGTCCCTGGAACGGGGGGCCATCGACGCCGCAGAGTGGGTGGGCCCGTACGACGACGAAAAGCTCGGCTTGCACGAGGTGGCGGAGTACTACTACTACCCCGGCTGGTGGGAGCCCGGTCCGGCCCTCACCTTCTACGTGAACCGCGATGCCTACGACCGGCTCCCCACGCAGTACCAGGAGGCCCTGGAAACCGCCGCTGCCGAGGCCGACCTCCGCATGCTGGCGCAGTACGACCACAAGAATCCGGCGGCGCTCGACGGCCTGCTCGACCAGGGCACCACGCTCCGCCGTTTTCCCGACGAGGTGATGTCGGAAGCACAGGAGATCACGACGCAGCTGCTGGAAGACAATGCCTCGGGCAATAAGCAGTACCGCAAAATCTACGAGGCCTACAAGTCGGCCCGCGAGAATGCCTATCGCTGGTTCGGCACCGCGGAGATGGGGTACGCCGACTTCGCCTTCCCCCGCATGGGCGAAAATGCCGGGTCGTCAGCCTAGCGGTACGGCCAGTGTCCAGGCGGCAACCTCGCCTCTCCCCCTACGCCCCTCTCTACCCATCCTCCGAAATGCTCACCGACGTTTGGGCGTTGTTTGAGACCCACGTCTTCCCCGCCCCGTCCACCGACGAGGCCTTCAACCCGTACCGCGACCGGCGGGACGACCTCGACGTCCCGACCGCCCCGGAGATCCGACGGGAGAACCTGCGGGCCTACCTCGCCGCGTACGATGAACCGCCGCCTCTCTTTCTGCTGTTGGAAGCCCCCGGGCCGTGGGGCTGCCGCTTCTCGGGCGTGCCCATCACGAGCGAGGCGCAACTGACCGATTCGGCGTTTCCTGTGGACGGTCGGCAGACAAGCCGTGAGGCGGACCCGCACACCGAATACAGTGCGTCCATCTTCTGGCGCGTCCTCCGGCCGTACTTCCCCCATTTTTTCGTCTGGAACAGCCTGCCGCTCCACCCCCACGATCCCGGCGAGCCGCTCACGATCCGCACACCACGCCGGACGGAGGTGCGGGCGTGGCAGCCACTCCTGACCGGGCTGCTTGACACGCTGAGTCCCGACCGCATTGTCGGCATTGGCCGGAAAGCCGAACGTGCCCTCACGGAGGTAAACGCCGATCCTACGTACGTGCGCCACCCGTCACAGGGCGGAGCCAAAAAGTTTGAGGCAGGCATTGACGAAATCGTGGAAGTGATGGGACTGTAGATCTCCCCCTCTTGCTTCTCTTCGCCCGCCTTCCGAGTATTAAGATGTTGATCATTCTCTGCGACAGTCTGGCAGTTTTTTGGCGACCAAATGGGTCGAAGTGAGTCGCAACGAGCACAGTCTGCCATTTTGTAGCAGGGGTGCCTCCGCACACGCAGAGATTGTTGCAAGCTCTTCTCGTGCCTCTAATGGATCGTAGTGGTGCCTCCGCACACGCAGAGATTGTTGCGGCCCAGCGGGGAGAATCGGGTCGATGAGATCGGTGCCTCCGCACACGCGGAGATTGTTGAGAACTCACCTGCCGACCTTCTGCCGTGAGCGCTTCTCGAAGTCGCCGCACGTCTTCGGAAACTCAAACCGAGTCAGAAAAGCAGGTACGCGGTCGGCAAGGTGCAGTGGTGGGTTCTAGCGCTCACCGCTTCGGGCTATTGAATCTCCACTTCGCGCATTAGGTCTTCGCTATCAGGCTGGTCGCCTACCACCGTAAACGGGTTGTCGTAAGGTGACGTAAACGTCAATGTCGTATCTACTGAAATGGGTAGAAAAACGCAATATGTAACTCGACCCGATCAAACAGATTCGATAGTCGAAGCCCCCATCCACTAGCGCTCTCACCCTCGACCGGCGAAGTCAAACCCGCTCGCTTGACAGCAGCCGATAGCGGCACCGGCCCATTTTCAGCTGCAGCGAGGAGTTCTGCCAACCGAGGACCTAATCAACATTTTCCGAGACCCATTCCTCAACTGAATCGATGTATTCCGACACGGGCATTCTTTCGATATCTTCAATTACATCCTCTTCAGGAATATCTTCCGTCAATCGATCTTCAAATAGATCTGCCGTAAAGTCATTAAACTGATTCCAGATTACTTTGGGGTAATCCGCCTCGTCAAATCCGGCTGTCTCGTAAAACCAGTCTCGAACGGACCGGACGATCTCGTCCGCCTCGTTATTATGGTTTTTAATATCGACTCCCGAAAGATCAGATAATGCTTTTTTGTACTCGTAGGGCTTCTCCTCAAGTATCAAACATTTTTTATTACCCATTTCCGCTGAACCATGCTGACGAGTACCATAATCGACTCCTAGTTCAAAGGGCATATTGAGTCGATAAATTTCGTCGACCTCGTCTGCTTTTAATCGCGATAGATCGTGGATTCCGTACTTTGACTCATAAATGAGTTCACAAATCTTGTCCACACGGTTCTCTGCGGAATCGAGACGCTCAGAAGCCAATCTAGGGGTACACCCTAAATAAACGACTGTAAAAAGAAGTGGCCGAAGTAGTGACTTATATTCTTCATCAAATGGGCAGTTGATAAAGACATTCGACTCGAAACCCGTTGGCAGACCGTCACCATCTGAACCATTACTCATCTCTTATCTTCAGGCGGATGAGGATCATTTCCGTAGGAATTTTTCTTTCGTATCATTCCATCCCGTCGATGAATATACAGCTCTGCTTCCTGGTTCTTACTGATCTCTCGACCGTAAGATATAGCATCCTCTTGGGTATCGAAGCGCCTCGTTGCTCGCGTCGAGCCTCCCTTCTTCACGCTCCATCCCCCGTCGGGGTGCGGCACAACGTGCTGAGACTTCTTTTTATCGGCCATGGCTTTACCCCTCTAGATTCGAAAGGTTGTGCACCAAGTTAACTATCATGAGGTAGCAATGTTTTTCCACTGAGCGTAGTGGTCAGTCAAGCCGTGTGGGGTGCCGAGTTGAATACGCCCGCTTGAATGTCACTTCAACGGCCTGAATACCGTTCATTGATCGGGGCTCTACTCGACATAAAAAAGATGCACCGCTAGTCGGCATAACGTGGAGACTCAGACGCGACGGGCTTCAAATCGTATAAAAGGAATTCGGGAGACCCCATCTTTCGAAAGTAGTAACAGCCCGTCGTCGGCTGTGATGGTGGGCAGCACATCGTAGCATCCGGGCAACGTTAGAGAACTTTACTACTCTTTTCCCTGATCGGGCTGCTTCAACTCTCGCAACCGGTCATTTACAGCCCCTCGCCGGCTGGGGTCAAGCGTCCAGACCGTCTGGTAGGCACTGATTGCCTCATCCGTCCGCCCGAGGAGTTCGTAGTTGTATGCAAGGCTGAAATATGCCCTCCAGGACTGCGGAAAGAGCTCCACGGCGAGCTGATTGTAGCGGAGCGCGTCGATCGGACGGTCCTTCGCTTCGAGTGTATCGGCCCGCGCCGTAAGGGCACTGGTGATCCAGCTATCGAGCTTAAAGCCCGAGGCCTGAGCGGCGCGGAGCCGCGTGGCGGCCTGCTCGAACCGACCAGCCCGGAGGTCCTCTGTTGGCAGGGTGAAACCGGGGTGAACCGGCATCAGTGTGTAGGTGGTGTCCTTCCAGACCAAGGCGAGTTCTTCCGAGCCAGAACGCCGCTCCAAGTACGCATCAGTGATGTCGGTTGCGAGCCGGGTGGAGGAACGTGGGTGTAGGTCCGACTCGATGAACGGGTGCAGGCCAGATTCCGGCCGTCCCCGATCGACGCGGACAAAAAATCCATCGCCGGTGTCGGTGACCCGCGCCCGATGAATGGGAGACAGACGGTACGTACCCGTAAACAATGCACGCTCTTCTTCGGTCAGTGAGATCGTTTCGCGGGGGGCCGGCTCGTGCTGCCGCACGGCAATCATCGCTGAGTCTGTGTCTGAGAAGTGCTGATCGGACGTCAGGGGCACCCGAATGTCGGGATTGAGGCGGGTGCGCGGGTCGTCCGGCAGGCCGGTTTGCCAGTAGCGATACGACACGTTGCCAACGAGTTTCGAATGGGGAAGAAGAAACGGCACCGTGTCGCCCCACATGTTTGGTGCAAAGCTCCCCGGCTCTCCCACGAAGAGGGTTTTCGTCCGCCGTTCCAGTTCCATCGCGAGCGTCCCGGCTGCCGAGAACGTCTTGCGACTGAGGAGCGTGTAGAGCGTGCCTCGGCAGTCAATCTTGGGATGGCTGCTGAAAAGATCGACGAGCGGTTCGATCAGGTTGTGGTTGCCCCCACCGTTGTTACGTAGGTCGAGGGCGACTTTGTCGATTGGATGTGCGTCGGCAATTGCACGGAGGCTGTCGGCCAAGTGCGCAATGGTCCATTCCGGAGACTCGTTCTGGACACTGTTGAATTGTACGTAGAGCAGGTCGGTCGACTTGCGGTAGGAAAACCAGTAGTTGCGTTCTCGCGGATGAGCGTTCGCAGGAGACCATTTCCCCTTCACTGGCTCTTGCAGGGCCTTCTCGTAAAGCACGGTGGAGAGTGACCAGGCTCCACTGGGCTCAATAGCCCGAGTCACTTGGCGCCCGCTCGAAGTCTGCATCCGGACGGGAATCTCGCTGGCCTGTTCAACTACACCGATGGCTTGAAGCGGCTCCACAAACGACATGATCCCCCATGGAGCGAGGGCCTTGGCGACCGAATCGGCAGACGTGTCCCCAATGGCCAACACTTCATTGCCGACGAGATTATCGTCCTTCGCATGGACGACGTAGTAACCATCGTCGAACGCAAAGATGCGCATCGGCAGAAGTCTCCAACTGATCGGTCTCTGGATGAATGGCAGGGTGGTATGCCCGGTACCCGGCGCTGGAAGATCCAGCAGACGCGCCACCGACAGGATGCGCTCCGCTCGGGTCTGCTCCGGCACCATACGCTTTAAAGAGTCGACCCGGCGGGCGAGCCGACGCAAGCCGTAGGCGTCTTCGACGTAGAGGAGCCGTTGTCGAAGAATCTGCGCGAGGGAGTCGAGGTCGGCCTGCCACTTGGCGGATGAAAGCTCTCTAGGGACCTCCTGATCGCCGATGATCTGCTCAGTGGAGGGGCTAAACTGACTATAAAGGAAGTGAAGGCCGTTGACGTGCCACCAGAGCCCGGCTGCCAGAAGAACGAGGAGAAGGGTGCCGCCAGCAATCTTGAGTGGGGTTCGAATCATCGGGTCGTCCTCCAATCACATTGTAAGTTCTCTGGCACTGTGTCGTGCAGCATAGCGATCTAGCTCAGCCGAAATGTGCACAAAAAGGCCCGGCAGACTTTCCATGCTAGATCGACATCTGCTCGCGAAGTTACTAATTGCTGGCGTCGACACTCTCTACAGGCGAAGCCGAGGCCCCTTGGCCGACTTCGCCTGAAAACGGCTCACGCCCATTTTCAGCTGTACCGTAGGGTCTATTCTGTTCAGGGATCTACCCGACCCCTACAGGTCTCTGATGTTGCACTTCTGTTTTCCAGCGGCCCGTTTCCTAGAAGGAGGATAACCAAGCTCAGGATGGCCATCACGAGTGGCCAAGTCCAAAAGATAAATAACTCCAACACGGTGTTCACTCGAGGCAAATCCGTAAGTGTCACGCCCGATGACGGATCTGGAAAGATCAGACCGAACAGTACTACAGCTGCTACAGCCGCTACATTCATGCTAGCGGATAAACACCAAAAGTTCGACCACGGGATCGGCGTGTTTCCTCGAAAGACCGCGCATCCATAGCCGTAAAGGAGCCACCATCCTGTCAAAATCGCACCGCCGAGCAGAACACCACCGATCCGGGACCACCAGAAACTCATTGAGCTAGCAACAAGCGAGTACGCCATGAGGAGCCCAAAGAGACTTAGCGGAAGGCCGAGAATGGTGTTTACCCAAAAGACGATATAAACGAGAACACGCACCCCGTACGGTGGAAAGCTGAAATTGCAAAACTCATTACTTACCTGCAGCGCCTGTATCGTATTGGTGCCGCCGCACAGCCGGACACGTCCGACAGCAGAGGTAGACCCGGCCAGCGTGCCGAGTCAAGCGCCTCCAGTCGGCCTCGCCAGGCCAAAGAACAATGCGCCCTCTACTCTCGATCCTCAACACCCTCTCTCCACAAGTCGGACGCACTTAACCCGAGGCGCTCACACTCGGATAAGGGAGACAACTTTTTAGTGAGACGCCACCCGCTCCACCTCCGTCCAGAAGCCCGGGAACGACACCTTCGCACATTCTGCATCGTTGATGGTGGTCGAGCCGTGCGCCACGAGCCCGGCCACGCCCATCGCCATCGCAATCCGGTGATCGTCAAAACTGCGCACGGTGGTGCCCAAAAGGTTCGGACCATTTCCCTCAATGATGAGGCCGTCTTCGCGCTCCTGCACCTCCGCCCCGAGCGCATTGAGGTTCTCGGCCATCGCGTGGAGGCGGTCGGTCTCCTTCACCCGAAGCTCCTCCGCGTCGCGGATTTCGGTCGTCCCTTCCGCACAGGCCGCCGCCACGGCCAGCACCGGAATCTCGTCAATCAGGTTCGGGACGAGGCGACCGCCGACGTCTACGCCCGACAACGCCGCACTCCGCACCGTGATGTCGCCCACGGGCTCAGCCCCCTCAACGCGCTCATCTTCGACCGTGATGTCGGCGCCCATTCCGTCCAGCACCTCCAGCAGGGCCGTGCGGGACGGGTTGAGCCCCACGCTCTCCAGGTGCAGCTCGCTGTCTGGTACGAGAGAGGCGGCGACGATAAAGAAGGCCGCCCCCGAGAAGTCGCCCGGTACGGTCCACGACGTGGCCGGAATGGTGTGCCCCTGCTCCACTCGCAGGTGCCGGACCCCTCCCACCTCGTCCACCTTCAGCCCTAGCATCCGCTCGGTGTGGTCGCGCGAGGGAGTCGATTCAATCACGACCGTCTCGCCGGTCGCAAAAAGCCCGGCCAGCAGTACACACGACTTCACCTGGGCTGAGGCTACCGGTAGCCGATATTCAATGGGGTCGAGACCGGACTGTGTGCCGCGAATGCGGATCGGGGCGTGACCGTCCTGCAACGAGACCCGTGCGCCCATCGCCTTCAACGGATCGGCGATACGCTCCATGGGCCGCTGGCGCAACGAGTCGTCCCCAGTGAGGACCGACCCAAACCGCTGCCCTGCCAGGATCCCGGACAGCAACCGCATCGTGGTGCCGGAATTCCCGCAGTCGAGCGGTTCGTCGGGCGGACGCAGCCCGCTGAGGCCTCGCCCCTCCACCTCCAGAACGCCCTCTTCATTCCGCTCCGCAGAAATGCCAAGGCCCCGGACGCAGTCGAGTGTCGACTGCGGATCGGCGGAATCCGGAAAGTTCTGGATTCGTGAGGTGCCCTCCCCGAGGGCTGACAGTAAGGCCGAACGGTGAGAAATGGACTTGTCGGCAGGAAGCGACACGGAGCCGCGGAGCGACGAGGCCTGACGAACGGTCTGAATCATGAGGGGGCGGGAGCAACGTGAAAGGACGTGTGACTTTCTATTGTACCAAAGAGCCGGTCCATCGTCCATCCTCCGAGGGGCAATTTCCACGGATCTATCCAAAGCCCCCTTCTAGCAAACGCCGACGATTGTGGCGTCACGTGACCGACGCTCGAAACCGCCAGAGTCGTTGTGCAAGGTCACTACCTTTATGTGAACGTGCCTGCGAAAAGAACCACTCGCTCGGGGACGTGACTGCTGTGGAGCCGATCCTCCATCCGATTCTGCGATCTGAGATGACTGAGGACCTCATGAGCGAGCCCGGTCAGCACACCGCCGACAGTCGGGAAGACTGTAATTGGTGGGACCTGGCCGACTCCATCCGTGTTCTGCCCCCAAGAGAAGACGGTTACTCGTCGCCGGGAAACTCAAGGTCGGGGACATCCTCTGCCGACACGTCGGGCTCCGGCTGCGTCGCGGCACGTCCGTCCAGCCCCGGGGCCGGGGCATGGGCCGACTGGTTTTCGGATCCGTCGGCGTCGGATCGAAGGACGCTGAACACGGTAGTCCCTAGAAAAAGCAAAACGGCGATTGCATTGCCCCATCCGCCCCACGTGCGGAGCACCTCCACGTACGCAAGGTCTCCAACCACCCGCAGCAGAAGCGCCCCGTGCAGCAGAACCACGTGGACGTAGAAGAATGGCCGATACGGAATAGAGATACCGAGCACCGATGGAAAAATGACCGGCGCATGCCCGAAGATCATGCTGAAAACGAATCCGACAAACACGGCGTGCAGCGTGGCGTCATAGACAAATCCCGCGCCCGTATTTCCGAAATAGAGAGCGAGTCCGCCCCCAAAGAGGAGCCACCCATAGCCTGCGAGTAGACAGACGGCGATAAAACGCGTGAGGCCCTCCGCCCGCACCGTACGCCGGGCCATGTCGTAGACCCCGAGCCAAAGCGCCACAGCGGCCAATCCTGCTCCCATCACCCGAAACCCAAGATCCGGTGCTTCAACCGACAACAGGATCCCGGCTCCAAGCAGGCCCACGAGCGACAGGAACAGCGTCTCGGTCCAGGATGCGTGAAACAGCATCCGACTGAGCTCCAGGCGTTCTCCGGCAATCGTAAACACCAGAAAACCGATCCACCACGGCACCAGGGCGTGGACGGGCCACCCACCCAGCCAAAGCACGTTTCCTCCCATCCAGGCCAGGGCCCCGCCCGTCATGACGATAGCGAAGGGAACGTCCTGAATTGACAGGACGACGCCGAAGATCGCCACGAGGCCGACGCTTCCAATCGTAATCAGCCCCGGGCCGAAGAGTCCGCCAATCCCCAAAAGCGTCATAATCCCACCGATCCCCGTCGCGGCGGGCGCCAGAAACGCCCACGTCCGGTCCAGCGCCACGGCCCGCTCTAGACTAATGAGAGTCCCGAGAAAGCCGCAAACCATCAGCGGACCGTGGGCGGCAGGTAGGTTCACCTGCAAGAGGGGCCCGGCCCACCCGAGGCGGAGGAGTCCGGCCCAGAGGCCGCCGAGCAAGGCAAGCATGCCCGTCGCCATGAGAACGAAGCGGAGAACGGTGTTGTGTCGGAGTATCGAGACCATTGAAGGGGGAATGTCAGAATGAACGACCGGCCCTTTTTTCAAACCGACGGGTAGTACGTGTAAACCTGAACTTCATCGACCGTTCGGGCACTGCACCGAACCTCATCGCGATTCCCTGATAATTTACGTGCTATATGACTAATTAAACTATCAATGGAAATCCGTCTGTACGATTTTTCCCCTCAAGGCTGCGAACTGGCCCCTCGCCTGTCCCCCCGGCCGACGCGTTCTGTCCCGATTGCTTTCCAATCGGAGGCGGAGGATCTCCAGTTGCGAATTGAAAATGACGGGGTCGGGTTTGAAGCGGAAAATCCCGAGGCTAGAGGAATGGGCCTCCGGACCATGCAATACCGGGCACGCCTCATCGGCGGAACGCTCGAAATCGACAGCCGTCCAGGCGAGGGAACGTCCGTAACCTTCACGCTGCCACGTCCCTCCCCGTCAACGAAATCGGCAGAGGAGACCTCCCCTCCCCCCAACGGCACATTGTCCGAATCCAAGAACGGTGCGGACCCGCAACCGAATGACTGAAGCTCCCTCGTCAAGAGAAAAACAGCGGGACATTCTCCTTCCGCATTTCTAAATCTTGCACCTCCGCTCTGCCTTCGTCAGTCCTCCCTTCTGTGTAGGGCCGTGCCCCACCCGTCCCCCAAAGAGTCCCCACACCCTTAATAGAATATTTCGTACCTTCCTGTACGCTTTTCCCGGACGCTCGGAGTGGACCCCTTTGGATCTGACCCGTAGAAGCTACCGCGACAATAAATCGGAGTCATAGGTACGAAATTCTATTCCGACCGACTCGCGTTTTGCTCATCCATCTCTCCTGACCCATGTTTGGATCTTCACAGAAGCCCAACGCAGAACCGTCCTCCGATGAGGCCAAAGACTCTCCCTCTCGCCGTTCATTTTTGAAGGGATTTGGCACCGCCGCGGCCGCTGGCGGCCTCATCAGTTCCCCCGGTCTCTCCGTGCTCGACGCGGAAGCAAAGGATACGACCGCAATGGAGACCAGTCTTTCCCGCGCCCCCGACCCTCAGGTGGCCGCCGACCCGACGGACCTTCCCCCGCCGGTCGATTGGTCTTCGCCCCGCACACACGACATCTCGCTGAAATGCGAGGAAGTGACCGCCGAAATTGAACCGGGCGTCGAATTCTCCTACATGACGTTCGGCGGGCAGGTCCCCGGCCCCATGATCCGGGTGCGGCGCGGCGACACGATTGAGTTTACACTGGAGAACGTTTCGGCCAGCGTCAAGCCGCACAACATCGACTTCCACGCGGTCTACGGCACGGGCGGTGGCGCCGAGGCGACGATGGCCCCGCCGGGACAGTCGCAGTCGATCTCTTTCCGGGCCGAGTACCCGGGCGCCTACATTTACCACTGCGCCGTGCCCAACCTCGACTATCACATTTCCTCCGGCATGTTCGGTCTGATTTTCGTAGAGCCGGAGGAAGGTCTCCCGCCGGTCGACCGCGAGTTTTACCTCGGCCAGCAGGAGGTGTACACCGACAAGCCGACCGGAGAAAAGGGATCCCACGGCTTTGACTTCGAAGCGATGAAGCGCGAGGACCCGACCTACGTCCTCCTCAACGGCCAGAAGCACGCCCTCACGAAGAATGCGTTCGGGCCGATGACGGCGGCGGTCGACGAAACCGCCCGCGTCTTCTTCGTCAACGGCGGGCCCAACCTCACGAGCAGCTTCCACCCCATCGGCAACGTGTGGACGAAAGCGTGGCGTGAGGGCGCCATTGCGAGTGAGCCGGAGCGTCAAGTGCAAACCATGACGGTCGCCCCCGGCAGCTGCGGCATCTTTGAGATGGACTTCCCAGTCCCCGAGACGGTTAAGATCGTCGATCACGCCCTCTCTCGCGTCGCCCGCAAGGGCTTCCTCGGCGAAATCAAGATCGAGGGCGAAGCGCAGCCGGACATCTTCGATCCTGATCCGGGGACCACGTAACGACTGGTTCATTCTTCATTTTCCGGACCAACCAATAGACGCCATGCACATTCGACTGACCTCTGCGGTTGCAATTCTACTCGCCATGGGACTCGCCGGGGCTCTGTCAGTCCAGGCTGCCGAGCCCGCCCCTCCGCCCACAAAGGTGATCCTCGAACCCAAGGGGAACCAGATGCAGTTTGCAACGACGGAATTTACCGTCGAGCCGGGCCAAAAGGTGCGGCTCGTGTTTGAGAACACCGCCGATAGTCCCGCGATGATTCACAATGTCGTTCTGCTCACCACCAGCGACGAGGACGTCGCTCAAACGGTGGGACAGGCCGGAACCAATGCCGGTGCGAGTGCCGACTACATTCCGGACCACGAGGCTGTGCTGGCGGCGACGGAGATCGCCGAGCCCGGCGAAACCGTCGAGGTCACCTTTACGGCCCCGGAAGAGCCCGGTGCATACACCTACCTCTGCACGTATCCGGGCCATTGGGCGACCATGAAGGGCACGATGCGCGTCGAAAACTGACGTCCCGTACGCCTCCACCCGGAACAGAACGGCCGGCCGACGCACCCCGTTGGTCGGCCGTTTCTATGGGGGTGCGGGTCGACCGGACGGCTCTCTCGCCCGAATCCCTCCCGCGGCGAGGAGCCCCACCGCTACGAGAAGCGGAAGCACAGCAGTCCACAGTGCGAGTTTCTGCGCGAGCTCGCCCCCCGGCCAGACCAGCATAACGAGTGACCCGAGCACGAGTCCCACCGCTCCGTAGAACGCGGCGAGCCCCCAAACCGACGCCCCTCGCCACACAGTCCGAGCTCCGGCCGCCAGTCCCATGGACACAAAGCCGAGCAGCATCAGGTGCAGGTAGAGAATCCGAAGGTCGGCATGGTCGCCCGGCCATAGCACGGGAACGAACGCCACCGCGAGCTGGCCGGCGGCCTTGAGGGCAAGGGCAAACAGGGGAAGTCCCCATATCCAGACGTACGTCTCCGCCTGCACGCGGCGATACAGGCGACCGACAAACAGCAGCAGACCGAGTCCCACGAGCCCCGCCCCCAGGCGCCCCGCGAGCTCAATCCCGTCCGACAGGTACGCCGAGGGCAGCGCCAGGACAAAAGACCCGAACACTCCACACGTGACGAACAAAAGCGGCCATTTCCAGCCGCGGGTCTGCCCCTCTCCGAGGACGCCAACCATCACCCCGAGAACGCCCAGAACAAACCATCCCTCCGAAAAGAGATCCAGGTAGAAGTGGATTGCGGCGGTGGTCCAAATCGAGCCATACACGTCGAGGCCGTGCAGGACGCCGACGCCCCACGCGCCCAGCGTCGAGACGGTGAGAATTGCCAATGCCACGTCCCAGATTCGGAGCGGTCCCCTGCGGGCACGTCCCCAGGTCCCCACGGCGTACAGCGCCACGAAGGCATACCAGCACAGGATGGTTAGGCCCGACGCCGCCGCGGCAATCGGCATCCGCACCGGCCCCATCTGAACCGGGGTGTAGCCGTAAAGCAGAAATAACGGGTAGCACAACACCGCCGCCGCAAACGTCGTCCCCACGACAATCCGAAAGAATCGACCGTAGGGCTTCGTTACCTCGGACGGCACCAGCGCCCAAATGAGTCCCATCAGGGCCGGGGTGGCCCACCCCATGTACATCAGGTGTGAGTGGGCGTGACGAACGTTGCCAAGGCTCAGTGCCTCAACGCCTCCGTACGCCACTTTGAAGCGAAAAAGTGCTCCCGTGGCTCCCGCCACGCAAAAGAGCACGAGGCTGCCCCACCAGATCCAGCGACCGGGCCGGGGCTCCTCTCTCTGAACCGGAAACGGGTGGATCATGGAGTATCCGTTTTATAGAACGAAAACATCTTCTCGCTAAAGGCGCGTATCCCGTCTGGTTTCTACGGAGCGCCCCCAGGCCACGTCTCATCGTAAGAGGACTTGGCGGTGAACGGAAGGATTACACGTTGAGCGAGACCTCCTCGTCGACCCGATGGCACCGACTGCAGATCAAACGGTGGAGTCTCATCCCCCAATCCCCACCCCCAAAACAGCCGCCGTGACGCCCGACGCAAACGCAAGAATGTGGAGGACGACCGACACTTTCTGAATGAGGGGGTCGGGGTTGCCGTGACAATCCGCCGGGTCGTGCGACGAGTCGGAGGGGCCGTGACGAGCGTGCGAGGCGCGCAAGAGAAGCGGTGCCGTGTAGTACACGCCGAAGAGCACCCCGGCGGCGCCCAGCTTCAAAAGCATCCGGTGGCCCACGCCCGTCTGCGTGAGCGCCGTCCAGTTCAGCAGGCCGTGGTAAGCCATGTTGTAGCCCCCCGTGAGCACAATCGTCGGAATCAGCCAAAACACGATGCCGCGGATCCGCTGCTGAATTTGCTTCTGCAGAGCCGCCGCCTGGTTGGGAACCACACGCGTGGCCACGGGCCGAAGAATACCGAACATGAACACCATCCATCCAAGCCAGAACACGCCGCAAAAGACGTGCAGGGCCGTGGCGGCGAAGTGAACGGGCGTTGACCAGAAGGAAAGCGCTGGAATCATCAGAAGAGAGGGTTACAGCCCCCCGCGGACGAGGATCACGGCGAGCACCAGGATGATGAGCGAAAGCAGCGTGGTGAGTCGGCCCAGGTAGCTGGCCGCGCGGCGCACGGTTTCGGCCGAGGCGTCGTCAGACTCGAGAAGGCGCGTGGTGCGCGGCCCGAGATAAAAATCGTGAACGGCGGTGACGACGAGGACGAGACCGACGAACCCGAGCTTCCAGGCCAGTGTGCGCCCCCACGGCCCCGCCCACAACGTCCCGTCCCACAGGTGCGCCCAGGTGTAACCGCGCATGCCGAGCATGAGAACCCCCGTGGCGATTAATACGCCCAGGAGTCCCCATCCAATCCACCGAAATCGCACGCCGAGTCGGTGCAACAGTGTCGTACGAACCGAGGCCAAGTCGGGCTCACGCAGTACAGGAACAACGGCAACCCCAAGAAACACCATCGACCCAATCCAGACGGTAGCGGCCAGAATGTGAACGCCAACGACGAGAAGATACCAGCCAGGCATGTTCGTTCAGGGGAAATGTGAAACGAATCGGTCGTCAAGAATAGAAGTGTTGGCCCGCGGTGCTCAAGAGTTCTCGTTCAAAAGAGCCGATTCCGTCATTCGCGCGGACCCGCCCGTACAGACTCAGGGAGTACATTCCGGGGCGGGATCGTCGTGCTCGGATGTGTCCGGCGGCCCCTCCGTGTCGCAGTCCCCGCAGTCGATCTGCCGCCCGAGGTAGCGCTCTCGTCCTTCCAGCGTCGTCACCCAGGGGCGGTTCATCCACGGCGGATCGTGCCGAACGTGCCGCTGGTGGCCGCACGCGAGGTGCGCCACCCAGTCTCCCTCCTCGTCCCGATGGTATCCCGTAATCTCGCGTTTCACGTCCCTCGTCTTCTTTTCTGTGCGGATGACGGTTGAACCGCGTCGTCTCGCGTCTTCCTCACGACTGCAGGCGAGCGGACATCAGCTTGATGTCCGTCCCGGCCAGGGCCTTCGAGACCGGACAGCCGTCCTTCGCCGCCTCGGCAATCACCTGAAACGTCTGCTCGTCAATGCCCTCCACGGTCGCCTCCGTCCGGAGCTCAATCGTAGGAATCCCCAGCGCATCCGGATCGAAATGCACCTCGGCCGTGCTGCGCACCGACACCGGCGTGTACCCGGCTTCGTCGAGTTCATGCGGCAGGGCCATCGAGTAGCACCCGGCGTGCGCGTCGCCGATCAACTCCTCCGGACTCACGCCTTTCTCGTTCTCGAACCGACTCGCAAACGAATACGAGCCGCTGGACGAATCGGACTCCAGCGATCCGTCCGCCTCTTCGAGAGTGTTTGTCCAGGTGGCCTGTGCTTTCCGTACGATCATACGAGTTTATCTTCATGATTCAGGAATATACTCGGCTTTCCTCCCCATTCGCCACTCGCAATTCGAAACTCGAAATTCCCTACACATCCCAGGTCAAGATGTCGTCTTCGGACTTGTCCGCCCCCTCCCACTCGTCGGAATTCTCCATCGGCCCGTCTTTCTCCGTGATGTTGTAGCCCATGTCCCGCCACTGATTCGCGAGGTACTCATTCCACTGCTCATAGTGAGCCCACTGCTCCGGCACCTCGTCGCCGGGGTAGATGGCCTCGACCGGGCACACCGGCACGCAGGCGTTGCAGTCAATACACTCGTCGGGCTGGATGGCGAGGAAGTTCGGGCCCTCGTAAAAGCAATCCACCGGGCAGACCTCCACGCAGTCGGTGTGCTTGCAGTTGATGCAGGGCTCGGTAACGACGTACGGCATAAACGTGAGAGGCTAGGTGTACTGTGAGGCGTACTGCGGGGGTTGTCGAAAGCCGCGGCTCTGCACGTCTGGATCCATCATCTGCGGTGACCAAGGCGGATCCCAGACGATCTCGATCTGCACGCCCTTGAGACCCTTTACCTGCTTTGTCACCTGGTGGATGTTCCGCTTGATGTAGTCGCTGAGAGGACACGCCGGCGTCGTCATCGTAAGCTTGATCGTGAGATCCCCGTCGTCGAACTGGAGATCGTAGATCAGACCGAGGTCCACGATGTTGATGCCCAACTCCGGGTCGTCGACGTGGCGGAGAATGTCGGCAAGTTGCTTGCGGATCGGTTTGGGCATAAGCCTGGGAAAATCGATTCAGACAGAATGAAGAGGAGACGGGCGTCCCTCCTCAAGTGGACGCCGCGGCCGGCTCCAGGGCCTTCTCCTTCTCGACGTGTACCCGCCAGACCTTCGGTCCATCGTCGAGATATTCAAAGGAAAAGGTTTCTGGCCCGTGCTCGGCCTCGAGGGTGTAGTACATACACTTCGGATCGTGATCGACGATGAGCTCAAGCGTCTCTCCGGGCGTATAGCGGTACTCAGTCGCATTGAGTGCTCAATCAGTCTCAACGACCGAGTGCGGACAGCGCCGTCGAATCATCCACCAATTCGAGTACCGCTATAAGATCGTGGTAAGCCCCCATGATCTTCTCGAAGCGGTGTTTGGGCTCGATGGGGCGAACGTCGAGTTGGTGTTCGGCGGAGATCTCGGAGAGATCTGGCATGGGACTGGGGTCTAATTTCGATGACTAAGAATACTAGCAAAACGACGATCTTCGTCGCTCTAGGACATCTCAAATTACAGGAGCAACGATGGACCTTTTTCCGATGTGACCGACCTTAAGTCGTTAGGGTCCAGGATAAAACAGTAGTTGATTAAGAAACTCATTTAGCACGGTCCGGTCACGGAGTTGCCTCGTTCCGGACGGCCTTTTTCTGAGCGGCCGTTCCACATCCCCACCCCCGCCCTTCGAAGAGCCACTCGCGCCATGTAGCGACGGAGCCCTCGGCGGATGGGGTGAGGGCGACGGTGCCGGAGTACCCGCTCAGGGCCAATTCTTTGAGCACCGCGCCCGTGCCCGCCGTCCCTGGCACTGCCGACTGCGTTTCCGGTCCGGCCCTCAACAGGCGCACGTGAGCCAGGGTGGGCACTGTCGCGTCGAGCACGTCGGCAAACTGTTCTTCGTCCCGCCGCCCGAGCTCCACGGTCCAGCACGTCTTGGCGTCGTGCATCCGAGCCCACGCCGCCGCCCGCTGGGCCGCCTCAGGGTCCGTTCCATGCACCAGCGCGAGCGGAAGCCCCAGTGGCGTCTCCGGGATCGTGTCTCTGAGCAACAGCCCGGCGTCGAGAAGAGCGGCCTGTCGTCCCCAATAGAGTACGTCTGTGATCGACGGCTTCTTTCCCGCCAAAAGCCACTGGACGGGGGGCGCACCTTCCGCGGACGGGGCCGTTCCCCCAACCGCAGAGTCCGATTCACTGGGCATACCGATACCATGTCCGTGCCCCACCCCGAGCTCCAGCTCCAGGGCCTTGAGGTCCCGGCGCTGGGCCGCACGACGGAGCATGCCGATCGACGCATCGGGCAACGCGGCGCTGCTGAGAGCAAGTTGCATGTAATCCTCCGGTCTTATATTGCGTAGAGAATTCCACAAACCCCTCCTTTTAACACCTGATACCAAGGATAACTATGCACGTCGACAGGCGAGCCTCGGAACGAACGAGTCACGAGGCGCGCCTCGCAACGGACGTTCCACTCAAGCTGACGTTTTCAGGTGCACAGTGACCTTTCGAAAGTGGCATAAGAAGAGGCTCCTTCCTGTACGTAAGGGAGTAAAATTTGCTATCTAACGTTTTTATTTGCGACAAAGAAGTTACACTTCGTCGACAGGTCGGCGCTCTCAAGCCGAGACCTGGTTCAGGTCGCAGGTTCGGTAATCTCGTACGAGCAGGAGGAATTCCCCTCTGGAATGTGAGCGACTCGTTCGAGCTCCCCCCCGAAGATCTCCTTGTAAAACTCCTCCTCCAGCCGACACGGGATGCGGGTCTCTTTCACCGACTCGGGAAAAGGGCAGTTGCACTCCCGAATCGTCACCTGACCTTCCTCGCGGGAAATGTGGGGCATAAAGCCTTCCTCCTCCAGAATTTGCCGGAGGGTTTCCACCTTTTCGTCGATGTCGCCGGACGCGACCTCTTCCAGTTTTTGCTTGACTGCTTCGGTCCGGTCGTTCCA
>JAHENZ010000089.1 GCA_018609755.1 Salinivenus sp.
CTGTACCACGGAGGCGGCTCCGCCCGCCGGAAACATCGCGCCGGACAGAAACCAGAGGGGCAGCAGGAAGAGATTCATGACCGCGTGAAAGCCCCGCGTGGTGTCCATCCGCCAGGCAATGGCGAAGCCGAGCGCCGTAAAGGCCAAACTCGTATTCAGACAGATCACCACCACCATCCCGATCCCCCATCCGCCGGGCGAGAGGCTAATGAGCGGAAGGGCCAACAGAAAGAGCAAGGCCTGCACTGTGGCGAGGAGCGTGCCGCCTAGAACCGTACCGAAGACGAGCGCCGTACGAGGCGTGGGCGCGACCATAACGGCCTGGAGGAAGCCCGACGTGCGCTCCTCCACAATCGAGATCGTCGAAAAGATGGCCGTAAAGAGCAGAACGAGCGCCAGGATGCCGGGAAAGAGAAAGGACACGTAGCTTTCGCCAACGCCCCCCGGCGGCTGAAAGGTATTTTGAAAACCCAATCCCAACAGAATCCAGAGCGCCAGCGGCTGCGCGAGCGCTCCGAGCACGCGGCTGCGATCGCGCACAAACTTCAGTATCTCTCGGCCCGTGAGCGCCCCAATGGTGCGAAGTGCGTGCATTGCGCTTTAGCGTCTGGGAGTGTGTGTGAGCGGGGGCCTATTCGTGAGCACTGAACGTACGCAATCCGAAATACGCAATGTGCACGAGTCAGGCCCGATCCTCGGCGCTGGGTTTGCGGGCAAGCACCTCGTCCCGACTCGGCCCTGCCGACACCCCTGCGTGAACCATAAACACGTCCTCCAGCGTCGGGGTGCGGATTGTCGCGCTGCGGATGCGGTCGCCCAGCGCCTCGTACAGGGACGAGAGAAATGCGGGTGGATCCGGCGGCGCCACCTGCACCATCGATCCCACGATACGGGTGGAAACGCCGAACTGCGCGTCGATCCGATCCCGAAGTGCGGACGGGTCCTCGGTCTCCAACCACAGCGTTTCGCTGCCGAGTTCGGCCTTGAGAGCGGCCGGCGCGTCGTCGGCCACGAGCGCACCATCGGACAGGATGCCGACGCGGTCGCACCGCTCCGCCTCGTCCATCAGATGGGTCGCCAGCAGAAGGGTCGTGCCCTCCGCCGTCCGCAGCCGATCGATGGCCGACCAGAAGGCCCGCCGCGCCGCTGGATCGAGACCCGTCGTGGGCTCGTCGAGCAGCAGGAGGGTCGGGCGATGCAGAAGACCGCGCGCCAGATCGACCCGCCGCCGCAGTCCCCCCGACAACTCGGCGACCGAGTCGTCGACCCGATCGATCACGTCTAGTCGCTTCAACAACTCCTCCGTTCGCGCTTTCCGGTCCGCGCCGTGCAGGCCGTAGAGCGCCCCCTGGATGCGCAAATTCTCGCGCACGGTCAGATTCTCGTCGAGTGCCGGCTCCTGAAACACGACCCCCAGTTGCTGGCGAATGGCATCCGACTCCGCAGCCACATCGAGCCCAAACACGCGGGCCTTCCCCTCCGACGGCGGCATGAGGGTGCTCAGGATCCGGAAGAGCGTCGTCTTCCCGCTGCCGTTGGGACCGAGCAGGCCGTAGAGCGTCCCCGACGCCACCTGAAGGGACACGTCCCGCAGCGCCACGTGGGTGCCATAGCGGTGGGTCACCCCTTGAATGTGGACGGCAGGTGCGGCCATTACAGAAGCCAAACGCTGTGAATGTTGGAGGGAAAGGAAATCTTTTGCGTCCAGCGTGCCTGGGGGGGATATTTCGTATTACGTGTTGCGTATTCCGTATCTCGCATGTGCGGTCATTCCGAAGACAATCACGAAATACGCAATACGAAATATGCACGTCAAACGAACCAGTCCACCATCAAGAGCGCCACGAGGGCCGGAACGTACATCACCGACGCCTTGAGGACGCGTTTCGCCTTCTGCCCCGTGCGCTCCCCGTGGAAAACAATCGTCGTCCAGAGAAACCACACCCCCAGCGGCACCACGCCCATCCCGTAGACCCACCCGGCGGTGCTCACGAACGTCGGCAGCACACTCAGGGGAAGGAGGAGGGCAGCGAATCCAATCATTTGCCGGGCCGTCGAATCGCCCTCCGGTTCCACGACCGGCAGCATGGCGTAG
Source organism: Salinivenus sp. (assembly GCA_018609755.1). Lineage (GTDB taxonomy): Bacteria > Bacteroidota > Rhodothermia > Rhodothermales > Salinibacteraceae > Salinibacter. The sequence continues at coordinate 2,096 of JAHENZ010000089.1, forward strand.
TCCCCGCGCTCGTAGTCGTTCCGGTACATCCAGGCCAGGGCCAGAAAGTGCGGCATCTGCCAGCACGCGAGAATGCCGAACACGGCCCAGCCGCCCGCGCCAAGTTGTCCCGTCGCGGCCGTGTATCCCCCGAGCGCCGGCAGCGCCCCCGGCACCGTTCCGATGAGGGTATTCCACTTCGTGACGCGCTTGAGTGGGGTGTAGACGAAGAGGTACAACACGGCCGTGAGGGTCGCGATGACGGCCGTCGTCACGTTCACGAGCGGGCACAGAAGTCCCACGGCCGCACACACCATAAAAATGCCAAGTCGACGCGCCTCTGCGGGACTCACGCGCCCATCCGGCAACGGCCGCGCTGCCGTGCGCTTCATTTGCGCGTCGTAACGCCGCTCGAACAGATGGTTCAGCACGCCCACTCCGCCCGCGCAGAGGGCGACCCCAAGCATCGTCCACAGCAGGATCCATCCGTCTAGGCCAGCGGGCGACCCCACCAAAAAGCCGGCAAAGGCCGACATGGTGACGACCGACGAAATCTCCGGCTTGGCCAGCTCCAGGTAGTCCCGAAGCACCGCCCCAATGGATCGCCCCTCCGCCCCCGTCGCCCCCTCCGATGCAGACACGGCCGTCACGGCCTTCGACGACCGGTTTGAGGAATCATCCATGAGGACGAGGAATCGTGCGGGAAAGAATGAGAAGGATGCCGGAGCACTTCCTTACGAGTTCGTACCAGCCAACGCCGGCTCACGGGACGTTGAATCCACGGGCGGTGCGGTCGATTCTGCCTCGGCAGGGCGGACCACCAAAAGAGTCGTAACAATCGACGTTCCGAACAGCAGCGCCCCCACGACGAGGTGCGCCACGGTAAGCAGCACGGAGAAGAGGCTAAGGCCACTCTGTGGCTCTGCATACAGCAGGACGAGGAGCGCCGCAAGCCCGAGCGCAAATTGCAGTCCCATTGCCCCAAGCAGGGACCAGGCCGCCTGTCGAACGGCCGGCACATCGTCGAAGTGCTTTTCGGCCACGACGAACACTGCCAGAACGAGCCCTACCACGACGAACGCACCCGTCACGTGAAATGCTGCAAATCCGGGGGAGACGCCCCCCCCGCCGTGCCGAAGCAGGGCGCCGAGTACAATTTGCAGATAGATTCCTCCGGTCGCGGCGTACGCAAGCCCCCGCAGCCAACGGCTGTTCGTCCCCGTAGGCAGCACGCCCCGCCCCTCCCGCCAGGTCTTCGTGGTAAAGAGCGTCATCGCCACCAGTACAGCGAAGAAAAGCTGTGCCACACAGGCGTGGACGGCGGCCAAATCGATCGAGACCCAAAGCACGCGCAGCCCCCCAAGGATGCCCTGCACAACCACCAGCACCACGGCGGCGATGCCGAGATTTCGCATCCAGGTGCGCGGGTCGGCCCACCACGTCCACGCGGCTAGAACGACGGTCATCATGCCGACGAGGCTCGCGATGAGCCGGTGGCCGTGCTCCGCCAGGTAGGCCGGCACCGTCCACCACTCGTCCACCGGATTCAGCAGGTTGTAGGACCCGAGCGAGGTGGGCCAGTCCGGAAACGCCATGCCCGCCCCGATGCTGGTGACGACGCCGCCCCAGCAGATCAGGAGCACGGTGGTTATGACCGTGAGCCACGAGAAGCGGTGGCGCCAGTCCCAGCGCCGGTCGGATGGGGACGATGCGACAGTGCTCATTGCGGAGTGGGCGGGAAAGAACTACGGGGGATGCCGACAAGGAGTCGTTAACTTCGCTCCCTGAAGGGTGGCACGGCAGGGGGGCTTCTCGGTTCCGTGAAGTGGCGGCAAACGGGGCTGCGCCCCACAAGCCAAACGGCCCTCAATCTCTCGCTTCCGTAACTTTTTGACTCCGACCCTCCAAGCCTCTTTTCCCAACCGTACCTTGAATCCCGTACCGGCCTACTCTCGTGTTTACTTAGCTTCGGCACCGATAGAAGAAAATCGGTAGAGCCACCGTCGCTCAGTGCGTATGTTGAACGGACGATCGTCCTGTCCCTGTGGCAGTACGCAGAAATTTCGGCGAACGGAAGCTTGATGTCCCAGTTTCCTATCCTGTCAATTGCATTCTGTCCTCCGGCCATACGCGTCTTCCATGTCCAGCAACGGTACTCTCATTGCCTCCATCTCCGGCGTCCGTGGCATCGTGGGCGACGGCCTCGATCCCTCCGTCCTCGTCCGCTACGCCGGGGCCTTCGGCTCCTGGTGCTACGAGCGGGCTCAGAACGAGGGACGATCGCCCCTGATCGTCGTGGGGCGCGACGCCCGGCCGTCGGGCGAGGCCTGCGCGCAGATCGTGATCGGAACGCTGCGGGGGATGGGCTGCGACGTGCTGGACGTGGGGCTCGCCTCCACGCCCACGGTGGAGATGGCGGTGCTGCACAATGACGCGGCGGGCGGCATCATCCTCTCGGCCTCCCACAACCCCGAAGAGTGGAACGCCCTCAAGCTGCTGAACGAAAAAGGCGAGTTTCTGACGCCGGCCCAGGGCGAAACAATTATTGAAAAGGCGGACGCGGGCGAGGCGGCGCCGGTGCGGTACGGCGACCTCGGAAGCTACACGTCGCGAGACGCACTTCCCGATCACATCGACGCGATTCTGGCGCTCGACCTCATCGATCCCCACACGATTGCCCCCAAGAACTTCTCCGTGGTGGTCGACGGAATCAACTCCGTGGGCGGCATTGCGTTGCCGCGCCTCCTCCACCGCCTCGGCGTGGCCGAAGACAACGTCCACTGCCTCAACTGTGAGCCGACCGGCCAGTTTGCCCATCCGGGCGAGCCGCGTCCGGCCCACCTCACCGAGCTCACGAACGCCGTTCCCCAGTTCGACGCCGACCTGGGCCTGGCCGTGGACCCGGACGCCGACCGGCTCGCCCTCGTGGACGACCAGGGTCGTTTCGTGCTCGAAGAGCTCACACAGGTCCTGGCCGCCGACTTCCTCTGGGGCCATCGAGAGGGACCGTTCGTCACCAACCTCTCTTCCTCCCGAGCCATCGAGGATGTCGCGGAAGAACACGGGCAACCCGTTTACCGATCGGCCGTCGGCGAAATCAACGTCGTGCAGCGAATGCACGAGGTCGACGCCGTGCTCGGAGGCGAGGGCAACGGCGGCGTGATCGTGCCCGACCTCCACTACGGCCGCGACGCACTGGCCGGCACGGCGTTCGTCCTGCAACATCTGGCCGAAACCGGGCAGTCCCTCAGCCAGATTCACGACGCGCTGCCCCACTACGCCATGGTGAAGGACAAGCTGCCCCTTCCGGACGTGGCCCCCAGTCGGCTCCTGTCCGAATTAAGTACGGAGTACGAAGACGCAGACACATCCACCATCGACGGGCTCAAGATCGACTTTCCCGACCGGTGGGTGCACATGCGGCCCTCCAATACGGAACCAATTCTCCGCGTCTACGCCGAGGCGCCCACAGAAGACGAGGCGCAGGCCCTCGCCGACCGCTTCAAGACCGAACTCCGCGACCTCATCGATTCTCTGGAGGCGGCGTAGTCGCTCGTCGAGATCTCCGTATGGGAGAACGGTCTTCTACCGGTATGTCCCGGGTTTCGTGTAGGGAAGCCCCATTTCTACCGAATAGGAACCGCGGCAGTAGAGACGACAATCAATCGCACGGTTCCAATTCCGCACCCGACGCGTTCGATTTGACGGGTCCCTAGCCGTCCCGAAAACGGGAATTGGCTACTGAGGTCTCGGCTCCCCCCCACCCTTCGTCCACTGATCGTAGGTGATGGGCGTTCTTTCAGACAACCACCGACTGGAGACCCGGTGCCCCCTCCAACAAGCGTCCGTTTCCGGGGGCACCGGTCGGCTAGATACCGAACTCATCGGTAGAATTTGGTCCCCTTCTACCCCGCGATTCCGTTCGAGCCTATCTCATCTTGCTCAGACTCGACGCCTGTCCCGGGAAGTTCCTTCAAGAATGCCTCCTCGTACTGCTCCATCTGCTTCCGAACGAGGGCAAGATTTCCTTCCTGGGACACGGCCGTCCCCATGTAATAGTCTTCGCTCAGCTCTCGAATCAACAGATACATTCCGTTGGTCGTGACCAGGATGTCGGTGGTGCCAAGCGGATCAGCCCCCAGAATGTCCAGGGCATCGCGATTTGCCTGTACGAAGTCGGTGTACGCTGCATTGGCGGCCGAGGCATCGAATTCTGGATCCTTTGAATAAGACCCAACCCCCATGCCGCTTTCCATGTCGACAATAGCGGTCGAGATGTAGTTGGGGACGTTTTCCGCAAACTCCTTAATCAACCCTTCGATCTCGCTCATAAGATTAAAAATAAAGATGCAAAAGAGTGAGCTACAGTGATCAATATTACTGGAGCAAAAACAGATCCAGTTACTCACCGTCCCGAACAAAATCCACCTGAGGTGGAGAATCGTACCGAAGCAGACACTGATCCGACAGCTCCTCCTCAACTTAACCACCCCCCCCTTAACTCTTTGGATCCCAGAATTTTACACGCACAACCAATCTCAACAGCCACCGCATGGATTGAGGAATGACACGGTAACCTGGATACAAGCAGGATGAGGAGTCCTCCCCTGTGCATTCGTTTCAGTTGGGACTTCCTCTCCGTTCCTCACGAGTCGATGCTGTGACTCTTCTCAGCTCGTCTTCTCCCCCTAACATTTTTACAGTCGGACGACGATACGTAACCTGAGGACGACGCCCTTCCGATATCTCAACTCTCGGACGTGCAATTGGAGGCAGTTCTCTGAGGCCACCAGCAGTCAACTTCTCCGAACGGTGCCCAACCCGTCCCGAAAGCCACGCGGCTCCTCATCAACGACGCCCTACAGGCCGCCGAACGATCAGTCGTAGACAAAGAAGCCCTCGCCGGTCTTTCGACCAAGCTCGCCGGCGGTCACCTTGCGACGGAGAAGTGGACAGGGGCGGTACTTGTCGTCCCCTAACTCCTCGTGAAGAACTTCCAGGATGTGGAGGCACACGTCCAGTCCAATGAAGTCCGCCAGCGTGAGGGGCCCCATCGGGTGATTCATGCCGAGCGTCATCACCGTGTCGACGTCCTCCGGCTCGGCCACCCCCTCCATCACACAGAAGATCGCCTCATTGATCATCGGCATGAGGACGCGATTCGACACGAAGCCGGGATAGTCCTCCACCTCCACCGGATGTTTGTCGAGCTCCTCGGCCAGCCCCGCCACGGCCTCAAACGTATCTTCGCTCGTCCGCTGCCCGCGCACGACCTCCACGAGCGTCATGACGGGCACAGGATTAAAGAAGTGCATGCCGATGACCTGCCCCGGCCGGTCGGTCTGCGCCCCAATCCAGGTAATCGAAATCGAGGACGTATTGGACGCGAGAATCGCGTCGTCGGGCGCATGCTGGTCGAGATCCCCGAACACGCGGGCCTTGAGGTCCTGCTCTTCCGGCACGGCCTCAATCACCAAGTCCACAGCCTGTACGCCGGCGTCCGTGTCCGGGGTGGTGTCAATGCGATCCAGCGCGGCCTCTTTGTCCGCCGCCGCAATCTGGTCCTTGTTGACCTGTCGTTCGAGGTTTTGTCCGATGGTGGCGACGGCGGCGTCGAGCCGGTCCGGGGACACATCGATGAGGGTGACATCGAAACCGTGGAGGGCGAGGACGTGGGCGATGCCGTTGCCCATCGTGCCCGCTCCCACGACGGCGGTGTGATCGAGGGACATGGAATTGAAGGGGACTATCGGGGGGACTGCGTACTCAAAAAGAAAAGAAAGCGCTTCCGTCCCTGTCGACCCCTCTCGAACGAATTCCGATCAATCTCAGAAGCCCCAATGCGGCTACTGTGACAACAGATTCGGCTCGTCAGACGTGCGCAGCTCCTCCTCCACCTTCCGTTCGAGACGATTATCGCGAACGACGTCGATCTGCTGGGCCTGCTCGGCCACGGGGCTGGCCGACCCCTTCGGGGCGTGCGGGGGCGCATCGCCGGCCTGGTAGAGTTGCAACCGGTAGGTCGGCTCCGGCATCTCCACGTCATGCTCTTCAAACGCCTGCTTCACCAGCCGAATGGCCTCGCTCTGCACCTTGTGGAAGTCAGCCTCCTCCTGATCGACCCAGCCGTGGAGCCGAACCGTCACGGACGAGTCCCCAAGCTCGCGAACCCGGGCAAAGGGCGGCGGCTCGGCCAGGACGCCCTTCATGGCGTCGAGCGTGTCGACCCCCACCTGCTGCACCTCCGTGAGGTCTTCTTCCGAACCCACTCCCACATCAAAATAGAAGAGCCGCTGGGTGTTGAGCGTGTAATTGGTAATTACGCTCTTGAAGACGGTCGCGTTGGGTAGGCGCACGTGGTTGCCGTCGAAGGTGAGGAGCACCACCTCCCGGGCCGTGAGGCGCACCACGCGGCCCTCCTGCTCGGCAATAGACACCACGTCGTTCACGCGAAAGGGCTGCCGGAGGCTCAGCAGCACGCCGGCCAGATAATTCTCAATGATGTCCTGAAACGCAAACCCAATGGCCAACCCGGCCACACCCGCCGTCCCCAGCAGCGCCCCCACGAGCGACGTAACCCCCAGCAGATCGAACGTCACAACGAGCCCGACCAGCGCCACCCCGATCTGTACGACGCGCAGCAACAGCCCCCACACCATCGGGCTCACGTGCAAGCGTTTCGGCACGCCCCATCCCCCGATCCACCGTGCCGCTCCCAGCGTGATCAAGACGACGAGAAGAGCCAGAAGGACCACCGGCAGAAATTCGACGGCAGCAGTGCCGTACCCCTGCAGTCGAGAAACGGCCGGCGTCACCCGATCCGCGAGGTCCGTTTCGGCCGACACGTCGTTCGCCACGTAGATCACGTCGTCGAGCGACCGGGCCAGCTCGGCGGCCTGATCGGCCTGCTGCGGCTGCACGACCCGCCCCTGCAGGTGCACCACGCCCTGCTGGACGCGCACCTGAATGTCCTGAAAGGCCTCCACCTGACGATAGATGCTTTGCAACCGCGCCTCCAGTGCCGCGTCTGCCGAATCGGGACGGAGCGTGTCGGCAACCACTGCCCCTGTCTCGGACGAGACCGACGGCACCTGGGACTGCACGGAATTGGCCCCGCTGAACAAGACTCCCAGCACTACGACCAACGCGAGAGGGGCACGAGTCACGAACGACATCAATCAGAGCGGATCAGAAAAAGCAGGGAACGGATCTCGCAGTCTAACACGACGTCCACGCAGGTGCAAGCGGAACGACGGGCCGAATGGGGACACAATTGAAGGAAGGCCGCACGCCCCCGTCCGTCTACGCTCCCTCGCCCACGTTCCCGTTCGCCCACTCCCCCACGCTCGGGCTCTTCGCCCCGGCAAACAGCACTCAAGCCTCCGCCTACGCCAAAGGCAGCCAAGAGGAAAAGCTTACGCCCACTCCCCTTTCAGCGTAAGCATCAGTGACCGGGCACCGCCGTTGTTTCTGTGCTCGTTCAGGTAGATGCCCTGCCACGTCCCGAACGCCAGCTGCCCATCCTGCACCGGAATCGAGAGGCTCGTGTCGAGCATGGACGCCTTGATGTGCGCCGGCATGTCGTCCGGGCCTTCAATGGTGTGCTGGTAGTAGGGCTGATTCTCGGGCACCATCTCGTCGAAGTGCCGCTCCAGATCGCCCCGGACGGCGGGGGCCGCATTCTCGTTGATGGTCAGCGACGCAGAGGTGTGCTGAAGAAACACGTGGAGCAATCCCACCTGGACGTCCCTCACCTCCGGTAATTCCGATAACACCTCATCGGTCACGAGGTGAAATCCCCGAGACTTGGGCGAGAGCGTAATTTCGCGCTGCAACCACTCCATTGGACAATACCGATCCGTGAGAAAGTCTGAAAAGTATTTTCCGCGTCAGCTGCGGACCGTCCGTAGCCGCAAGCGAAGATCAGATTTCAGAAACGTATGCACGGATCGGTAACACTGTTCGAGAACGTGCGGTCGTTCGCCAACAACGGGTCTCGACCCGAAATACGCAACACACACTACGAGTCCACGCTCACGTCCACCCACACGGGAAAGTGGTCGCTGGCGGGCAGCGCCGTGGTATCCCGCGGCACCGGCCGCCAGACCCCACTGGTATCAATCGTTAAATTGGCAGACGGAAGCACATAATCGACCCGGCTCCCCCAGCGGGCCGTGTCGTCCGGATCCAGGCTCGGGAAGGCGGCTTGTCCCGTCGGCGAAGCCGTTGGGGCCGGATCGCCGTGGACGCGCTCGTGACCCACGAGGGTGCGAATGGCCTCCCGAAAGAGACTCCCTTCATCCGGATCCGCGTTGAGATCGCCCATCACGACGAACGATGCGTCCTTGAAAAGCCCTCCGCCTCGACTTGAGTCGTCCTCAATGTAGGCCGCATCGCGCAGGTAGTCGACCCAGAATCGGATTTCGTCGTGATTGCGGCGGGCGTTGCGCTGGGCCACGCCGTCGAAGGCCGGAGGGGTGGGATGACTCGCCAGCACGTGGATCACGGTCCCGTCCGGCAAGCGGACCGGCACGTCCCAGTGGCTCTTCGACGACAGCCGGAAGGCTCGCCACTCGTCCGGGGTGTACCACGGCTCCCCACTCGTCGAATCGATGGGCTGGGCCGCGTTCGGCATCTGAGACCACGGAAAGAGCCGGAAGGTGCGGATGGAGTCGCGAAGGATGTCCAGATCGTCCCGCACGAAGATCGCCATGCCGTACTGCCCCGGAAAGGTGCCGAATCCCCACGCGTCGTTGCCGTACGCCCGGCCCTCGGCCGTCTGCTGTGCAACACTCCCATCCTCCGGCGAGTGGGGCACCGTGGGCCCCTCCGTTACGACCTGCCCGTCGTTGTTGAGGTCGTGCCCGCTCGGCAGTCCGGTGTTCACCGGCAACATGACGGTCTGGTACGACCGCCCCTCCAGCGTATCGCCCTGCGGCGTCGACAGGTAGTTTTCCACGAACCGCTGCGCGTTCTGGCCCTCCGGATCCCCGCTCTCGTATCCGGGCGCACCGGGCTGGTCGTAGGTCAATTCATTCACAAGCAAAATGTCGGGGGACAGGGCTTGAATCCGCGTCGCTGCCCGCTGCAATCGCGGATGATCCCTGCGCTTCACGTCGCCCGTTCGCACGTCCTCGATGTTGTAGGTCATCACCCGGACCGTCTCCGGCGGTTCGGATACCTCCGTCCCCCCGCATCCACCAAGCACGAGCAGGCAGACCAATCCCCATCCAATCATGCCCATTCGGGAGGACCTCCAAACAGTTGTGGCGTGTCGTGGCACAGCGGTTCGGCGCTTGTATTCGAAAAGTGCTCGGGCAGTCCAACATTGTGCTTCTGCGGAACGGCCCGCTCCAACGAGGGGCGCCCCGCCTCGTTCGTACTTGATGCTGCAAAAATGAAGAGAACTGCCGTAAACCTTTCCCCGGTCGGTCCGTACCGTTCGGCGAGTCCTTTCAACCAAAACTGAAAACGCAAATGGCCGACGTGTCTTCGCTCGCCTCGAACGGCGCCCCGTCTGCGGAAGACCCCTCGCCCACGTCGGACGCGTCCCTCACGGTCGATCGGCCCGTGCCTACGACCCTGGACGCCATCCGGACCCCGGTCGAGGACGACCTGGAGGCCTTCCGCACCTACTTCCGCGAGGCGATGCGGAGTGACCACTTTCTGCTGGACAAAATCGTCCAGTACGTGCTGTGGCAGAAGGGCAAGCGCATCCGTCCGCTTCTCGTTCTGCTGTCGGCTCGGGCGTGCGGCGGAGCCACGACCGAGATCACCCAGCGGGCCGCCGCCCTCGTGGAGCTGCTGCACACGGCGACCCTCGTGCACGACGACGTGGTGGACGACGCGGAGGAACGGCGGGGCGTCTTCTCCATCAACGCCCTCTGGAAGAACAAGATCGCGGTGCTCATGGGCGATTTTCTGCTGAGCCGCGGCCTTCTCCTCTCGCTCGACCACGACGACTACTCCATCCTCCACACCCTCTCGGACGCGGTGCGGCGCATGAGCGAGGGCGA
>JAHENZ010000090.1 GCA_018609755.1 Salinivenus sp.
AGGAACCGTTCCGATGGCCGCTCCGGTCCTGGCTCCGTTCGTACCGATCGGCCCCTAAATGTTCGGTCATCTCGGCCTGGAGAATCTGATTGAAGACCTTTTTCATGAGCAGGTCCTTGCCCCGATCACCGAGCAGGATCTTTTCGAGTTCTTCCTCACTTAGATCGATAGAAAGGGACATCGCGCTGATGTTGGTTTGGTTCTACTTTGGTGAGTAGCGTCCAAACCTAACGCAGCGCGGGGCCCTTTCTCATTTTCAATCGGGCCCGGACTTTTGCACAAAACTATGGACTCAACCCAATGAGCTATTCCAGGAGATTGTACGCTCGGAAGAAGAGAGTAAGTCGCCGAAGGAATTATTTGATGATGTCTGGGCTCTTTGGGGATGGCCACTGCTTCAAATTGTCGTAGCTTCGCTCTTAATAGCGGGATTACTCTACGGGATTCTCTTCTTGCTCGGAGTGGGAGCATGGTCTTCGAGTGGGCTTGTGATCGCAACTCTAGTCTTTGCAGGATACGCTTTGAGGGGGTATGTTAAATCTAACATTCCGATCATTGATCTAAACAGGTCTTTTAATCGAATAGAACTACCCGCGAGGACTGCAGAGGAATACGAGGATCTTCTCTTGAACCGGATTAATGAGTTCAATGACGAAGAGGGGGAGGACTACGACAGACTTGTCGTTTTCGTAGATGACCTTGATCGACTCTCCGCAACGGAAATGGTAGACGGGCTGGATGCAATCCGTACTTTCCTCGATCTTCCAGATCATAAGCTTCCCGAAGACTTGGGAGTAGTCTTCGTAATTTCCTGCGATGAGAAGAGAGTCGCTCATGCAATAGAGCGAAAATGGAATAATGGTGATCTTCCAGGTGCGGTATTTAGTTTCGAGGACGCCCGACGCTACTTGAACCGGATGTTTCAATTCCGGCTTGAGATTCCCCCCTTCCCAAAGCTGGATATGAGAAACTTTGCTGAGCACAAGTTGCAGGAAGAAACGCCAGGAATCGTAGAAGACATCGATCAGAGTGAGTCCTCTCTTGAGAGTGTTCGGGCTCGGCTAATGCACGTTGATGTTGAAAGCCCGAGAAACGCGATCCAGATTATGAATGCCTTTGTTCAATCGTGGTGGATTGCCAAACGAAGAGAATACGAAGGACCAGGAAGTGATCGCGCTGGTGGTCTTCAAGAGGGAGCAGTTACGTCGTATCCAGAATCATTGGCTGCGTTGAGCGTTCTTCGAGTCGATTTTCCAGACTTCTATGACGAATTACAAAAGCAGCCAGATCTTATTCAGCGGTTCACCGAAGTCTTTATCAGAGAAGGTGAATTGAAAAATCAACCCGAAGCAATCAGGGATGCGTTGGCAAGGTTTTCTAAGGGAGAAGAGGGTCAACTGAAAGACAAGCACAAGGGCTTGTTGCGTTATATTGCAAGTCTTCAAGGCATTCAATGGCCCGATTCACTCCGTCCGCTTCTCCGGCTCACACAGGATCCGACTACACGTGACCTGGGAGAGAGTGAGATTCGGGTTCGAGAAGAACTTATTTCAGGAAACGATCAAGGTGTACTCGTAGCCCTTGGTAGAGAAGCTGACGATAAGAAATTTTCTGCAACCGAAATCGAAATCCTCGACAACGTTGTGGAGGAGCTTCATCAGAGAGAGCGGGTTGACCAAAACAATGCCGCTTCGGTGATCGCCAACCTAGCTGAACGTATTTCCAGCGATAAATTGGGACGTAAACTCTATGCTTTTCTTTCTGGCCGATTGCAAAGGTCAGGTCCTCTTCGATATCGACTCGGCCTTGGAACATTACGAATCGTGTTGGAGCGACTCCGTCCAGACGAGCGTAAGAGCATTGCTTCTCGGCTTGTGGAAGATGTCGTCAAGTTGGAGGGTGGGATCGATTTTCGGACGGAAAATCTTGAGACACCTTCGTTGAATGAGGCTCTGGATATCGTCGAAAATGCAATTCCTCTTATTCTGGAGATCCGCGCCAATGATGGGTTAGAACAGCCGAAAGAGCGTAGGCTTCTTGATTGGCTTAAGGACCTACGTGTTAAGGTCGACGGACAGGATGGTGAGATTCCGTTTTCGAAGTTGGAAGAGTGGATGCAGAGATTTGAAGATAGTCTTCTTCCCAACTTTGGGCCTCAGTATGCCAACATGCTGTCTGATTATCTAAAGACAGGTCGCTCTCCTCAGTTTGAATTGAGTGAGGCGTTGCGGAAGAGCAAGAAGGTTTTCGAGCGGATGATTGAGAGAGGGGCTGAGAGCCGAGAGAAGCTCGGAAAGATACTGACTGAATTTGTTTCCGTGAAGGAAAGTTCAGCCGTAACGCTGGCCTACGAGTTTGTTAAAAAGAATCAGCGGTTAGATCATGCTTCGTTTAATATCTTTATTCACGCATTTGCGGTGCGTCTCCGGAAACGCGAGGAGGAGAGTGGATGGGAAATTCGCAGCGATTGGACCGAGGATCTTGATGCTCTGCTGCATCTGATGGATGCGCGAAGTGGTGATATTGAAGAGGTGACAGCTCAGGAGGCTCTCGAAGACTTGGTGGTCGAACTCGGTAGCGCTACATCAGATGAGAAAGAGGGTAAGAAAAAGGCTCGTTATGCAACGAAGATTTTGGATCGGCTCTTGGGTATCGCTCCGAAACAGGCAAATCGAGCTATTGAAAACTGGATGGATCGCGTGCTCGATGGACTACCGGTATCGGCCAGAGAATGGATTGGGAATAATGTGCATCGGATAAGTTCTGAAAACAGATCTAAGCTGACGCGTCACCTCGACAACCGTGTCAGGGACACGAATGTGACAGAGAAGACAGCCGAGAAATACCGCGAGTTCACATTGGAGCTTACTCAAGAAGGGGCGAATACCCAGGAAATGCAGAATCATCTAGGCAACGTCTATCAGTACCTCCAAAATAACCACAAATCTCAGAATCTAGTTGAAAGGATTTTTCCTGCTCTGCCCCATCTTCTGAAGTACGGTCCGAAGGATCAAGCGGGACAAATGATACATCGACTATTCAGACAAAGTCGAAATAATCGCTCTTTACATGGCATACTCCACAAGCATGTGGCAGACCATTGGCCTGAAGACGAAGCAAAGTATGCCAATTATCAACCAGGATCATACTTCAATTTTGGTGAAGAGTATGTAAGCCAGTACCGGAGCGACGAAAAGGCTCCTCACGTGCTTTATTCCATGCGACGGATGGTCGAAAAGGAACTCGTGGAAGAAGATAAATACCAGTCCCTTGTAAGTACTGCTTGTGAGCTTTGGGGCCACGATAAGGACGAAACACTCAATGCCATAGAGGTTGCCAATAACCTGCCACAGCAAATCGATTCGATTCCTAGTCTACTGGACTCGGTAAATCCTGACTCTCAGAACGAGGTTAGAGCAATTGAGGAGGCATGGAATATTTTTTCCAGACGGACTTCGGAGGATGAGGACTACCGAATCTTGGTGTTGATACTGAATAAGTCGGCGATGGGCTCTTCTGAGAAACCGGATGTAGGCGTACAACTTTGGATCGGTGCTGCGGGAGTATCCGAGACAGATTTGCTTCGACGTGCTGCTCTTTCTAAACAACTCAACGATGAGCAGCGGAAGAGAATTTGGCTCCAGATCGAACGCACTGCTCAAGAGTTGGGAGAGAATTTCTTCCTTGATTTACTTCCGGACTATTTCGAATTATCGGACACTCGGCAGGCTCAACAGGAGGTGCTTTCCGAAAAATCGAAGTCGATAATTTCGTCTCTGTTCGAAACGCGAGAGGATAAGCAGAAACTTGCTCGGGCCCTGTTGGGAGCATTCAAGAACGCAGGCACGAAGGCGTTGAAGCGAAAGTTGGCAATATGGATTGGCGAGCTTGAAACTCCCTCTTCCCTTATTGACGAAACCGAGGAGGAGTTGAGCGAAGAAGAGCAAGAACTCCTGGAAGAGAGAGTGAGCAGTTATCGTCTTGAATAGGGAGCTTGCGTATTTTGCTTCTCACCGAAACAAATTCCGCAACGCCCCCGCAACATCCCCGTCACAATGGGGCTGTCCCCCACCGCCACCGGGAAACGCCCGCCCGCCCCGACGGTGTAACCTCTCATGTATCGACTGACGCCGCCCGGTTTGCGAGAGTCACGCAATACGCATCACGCAATACGAGAACCCAGCGGCGCCGTCAGTCCCGAGCACCGTCCTCCCAAAGCTGTCCCCCGCCCCGCATGCCCGAACACATTACAATCCGCGGCGCGCGCGAGCACAACCTCCAGAACATCGACCTTGACATTCCGCGCAACCGGCTTGTCGTCGTCACCGGCCTGTCGGGGTCCGGCAAGTCGAGCCTCGCGTTCGACACCATCTTCGCCGAGGG
>JAHENZ010000091.1 GCA_018609755.1 Salinivenus sp.
CCGGGAGATCTCGAAGCGGGTGACGTTGGTCACAAACTCGTCGGCCTCCACGTTCGAGAAGTCGGGGTTGGCCGTCAGGTCCAGGGTCAGCCCCTGACTGACGGACACCTTGGCGTCGCCACCAATCTTGAGCTGGTTTTCGGTCTGCCCGGACACAAAATCTCGCTGCGTGCCCGTATTCGCGTACGGAATGAGGGCCACGGGAGGCGAGGATTTCGGGGGCGCCTCCTCGAACACCATTTCTCCGAGAAACGCGAGGTTGATCATCAACTGGTTTTGCGGGACCCGGGACCAGATGCTTCGCTCATTGGTCTGGAAGTCCCACCGGTAGGCCTGGAATTGCCACCGCCGACTTTCCTCCGGATAGGAAAGCGAGCTGAACGGAATGGCCATTTCTACGACGTAGTGGTCCTCGTGCCGCGTGCTTTGGGCCTGCCACTTCTCGTCCCAGGTGGCATTGAATCCACTCGGGCTGTCTCCCCCACCGGAGATGAGGACATCCCGTTGGACCCCGTAGGGCGTGACGCCGAAAAGGTAGGCGTTTGTACTATTTCGGTAGGGGTCGAACATCACGGAAATGTTGTCATTGCCGGTCCCGCTGAAGTCTCGCCGGAGCGTGGACACCACGTAATTGTCGTCGGGGACCTCGGCGCGGGCGGCCACGTAGAGCGTAGATTCGTCGTAGAGCATGCGGATCTCGGTGGGATGCTCCGCCCGGGCGGTGTCCGTCGGAAAGAACTGCCAGAAATTGGCGGCGATGTCGGCCGTTTCCCAGACCGCCTCGTTCATCACGCCATCAACGGTAATCTCCTCGCTGATGCGATTGACGTTGATTTGTCTCGGTTCCTCCTGCCCGAATGCAGGGACGGAATAGAGGAGAACAAACAGGAACGCGGTCGTTCGCACCATCGGGAAGTGCAGTCTATAAGGCAGGGAGTCCATTAACCGTTCGTCCAAAGGTCTGGAAATATCACGGACCTTTCGAGTATCTATAGCCCAACAAAGCCCTGATCCGGGGCACATCGGTATAACAATCTTCCAGAATCATTGCTCGATCCTGCAAGATCCAGCGATCCGGTCCCCGCAGTGTTGCTTTCGCCGGTCCGCTGCCGTACCCTGCCTGCGCCGAGGTTGGGCAGTCATGCTGACAAGAATTAGACGAGAGGCGTACTCATGGATCCCACGATACACGACCCCTCGGAGACAGAGACGCTCCGAGCAAAGGCCAACCGAACGGAGCTCGCAGAACGGATCGCCCAGACCGTCCCGGGCGACGGGCGGGTCGAGACCCTGGAGGGACTTGTGCTCAACCGCGTCTCCTCGTCCGGGGGGCCGCTGGACGCGGTGGTTACTGAGCCGTGCCTCTGCGTCATTGCACAGGGAAGCAAGGAGGTCCACCTCGGCGATCATAACTACCGGTACGACCCCTACCAGTACCTGCTGATCACCGGGGAGCTGCCCCTCATGGGACAGGTCCTCGATGCAACGGAGGAGCGGCCCTATCTGAGCCTGCGGCTCGCCCTCGACGCCTCCGTCGTGAGCTCGGTCATGGTGGAGGCAGGACACACCGCTTCGGAGCATGGGGCCGACGTGCGAGCCCTCGACGTGAGCCCACTCGACACAGGGCTCCTGGATGCCGTCACGCGGCTCGTGCGGCTCATCGACGCCCCCGACGAGGCGCCGGTCCTCAAGCCGATGATCACACGCGAGATTGTGTACCGGCTTCTCCAGGGGGAGCAGGGCGACCGGCTCCGTCACATCGCGGTGCTAAACGGACAGAGACACCGCATCGCCGAGGCCGTGCAGCAGCTTCGCAGGGACTTTGACCAGTCGATTCAGGTCGAACGCCTCGCGAAGGAGTTTGGCATGAGCCAGTCGAGCTTCTACCAGCACTTCAAGGACTTTACCGGAATGACGCCCCTGCAATTTCAAAAGCAGCTACAGCTCCAGGAGGCCCGTCGGTTGATGCTCACGGAAGACCTGAACGCGTCGACGGCCGGATACCAGATGGGGTACGACGATCCCTCGCACTTCAGCCGGGAGTACAAGCGAGAGTTCGGCCGTCCGCCGATGCAAGACATTGAACAGCTGCGTGAAGCGAAGGAAACGGTCTCAGCTTGACACCTGTCGTGCTGACTGGAAGGGTTCTTTCTTCCCGTTGTCTCCGCTTCCTCACCCTCTCAGAACGCGTTATGCTACATGTAGAAAGCATGTGTACCCAACTCCAATCGCTAGAAACGTCCATCCTCGTCGCTTCTGGACATCTGAGGTGTCCTAGAGCGACGAAAGTGCCGTTTTTCTTGTAAGAGGATTACATTTGGGGCACTGCACATACTTTGCACTATAGCACAATCCGTTCTCAGATCGTCTCGGCCCGGCGTTCGGCTTGAATTACGCGTTCTCCACGGCCCGTCGTACGCGCTGGTAGAGGGCCGACAGCCCCTTCCGCCGCTGCAGTCCCACCTGGTCCGCCCAGCCCAGCTGGTCGAGTGGATCGTCCGGGGCGGCCTCAACTTCGGCGGGGCGGGCGTCGTGGAAGGCCTCCCGCAGAATGGCGAGGAAGGCCCGCGCCGTAGCGGCCTCTCGGGGCGCGTCGGCGTGGAGCCGGACGCGTCCATTCTCGACCTCGACGTAGAGGAAGACCGGCGATTGGCATTCGGGAACGCCTCCGAGTCCCGCATTCCGCATCTCGGCATAGGCGTCTGGGAGATCGGGGAGCCGCCCGGCGTAGTCCCGCATCAACTCCAGCCGGAAATCCGGCCCGGCGGCCCGGAACGTCTCGGCAATCTCGGCGAAGGTGGGCATGGGGTACGTCGTTAGGGCCGCGTGACACTCACATCGAATCCTGTTTTAGGAGTTGCTGTCGGCCTTTCGTCTCTCGGGCATGGACGTATGAAGGTGTGGATGTATGTAGGTACCACATCCATACTTCTACACGTCCAAACTTACATTCGCCATCGAAGCGTGCGGAGTTGGCATTAGGAGGAACGGACCGGTAGTGAGCGAACGCGCGTCCCGGTCGCGCGGGCGATGGCGTTGCCGACAGCGCCGGTTGCAGGGCCTTGTGCCGCCTCCCCGGCCCCCAGGGAGGGCTCGTCCGGACGGTCAAGGACCGTCGCCTCCACCACCGGCACCTCCTCGAACCGGAGGATGGGATAGCTTCCCCACTCGCGGCTGGTCACGTGCGTCTCGTCGAACTGGACCTCCTCGTTCAACATCCAGCTCGTCGACTGAATCATGCCGCCCTCCAGCTGATTGCGGAGCCCGTCCGGGTTGATGATCTCGCCCGCGTCGATGGCCCCCCACAGGTGGGTGACCGTCACATCGTCTCCCTGGGCCTGCACCTTCGCCGCGACGGCGCAGTACGAGGCGCTGTTTTTATAGCGCGCAAAGCCGTAGCCGAGCCCTTCATCGGTGCCGACAGTCACGTTCTGGGCCGACTCCGCCACCGCGTCGAGCACCGCTACGGCCCGCGGGTCCTCCAGGTGTCGGCGTCGGAATGCAACCGGATCCGCGTCGGCGCGATCGGCCAATTCGCCCATCATGCTCTCGATGGCAAAGACGTTGGCGTGGGCGCCCAGGCCCCGCAGGGCCGAGACGCGCAGCGGGCCGTCGAAGAAGTGGGCGTCGACGCGACGACTCGGCAGCTCGTAGTACGGAATCGAGTTGCGGTATCCGCCCGCCAGGTAGCCGCGGGAGGTAAGCTCGGAAGCATCCTCCACGTACCGACCAGCCAGCAGATTGCCGGGGTCGCCGCCCGGACGCGTGCTGTGCGTGTCCGACCAGACATCGAACTGCCAGTTCTGAATCGTGCCGTCGTCGCCCAGCCGGGCCTCCACGTCCATGAGCATGGCGCTGCCGTACGGCTCCCAGCCGTGCTCGTCTTCGCGCTCCCATTGGAGCCGCACGTGCCGGTTCGGGATTTCCATCGCCAGAAGCGCCACGTCCGCCGCCACGTCGTCCGCCCCGTTGTGGCCGTAGCAGCCCGAGCCCGGCACGCCCTTCACTTCGATCTTTTCCGGCGGCAGGTCCACCAACTCGGTCAGGGTGTCGCGGAGCGGGTAGACGCCCTGGCTGTGCGTCCAGATGCGGAGGCGGTCGCCGTCGTAGTGGCCGACGGCACAGGACGGCCCGAGCGAGCCGTGCATGACGTACGGACGGAAAAAGCTGGCAGAGACTCGCTCGCCCTCTCCGGCGCTGCCGTCGTCGACCACCGACTCCGTCTCGCTCGGCAGGTCCCGAATGTGCTCCTCCAGTGGCGTGTCGGCCGGCAGGGAGGAGGGCTCCGACCACTGCGCATTTTCCCGAAGTGCCTGCTGAGCCTGAAGGGCCTGGTGCTCGCCGTCCGCAACCACGGCCAGGAAGCTTCCGTTCTGCACCACCTGTTCGACGCCGTCGATCTCGTTCTGGACGGTCTGTACGTCGACGTTCTCCAACGAGGCGCCGTAGCCGGGTGGGCGCACGACTCGAGCATGCACCATGCCCTCGAACTGGAGGTCCTGCACGTACACCTCGTCGCCCCGCACCATGCGTTCGATGTCCTTTCGCTGAACGGGTTCGCCCACCCACTCGCGCTCGTCCGTCGGCCGCAGGTCGGCGGGTGCCGTGACGGTCTCCGTGATCTGTTCGCCCCCGAGCACCTCGGCAAACGTAGCAGACTGGTCGCCTGTGCTCAGCGTCCCGTCGTCGACGTCCACGTCGTCCGGCGAGGCGCCAAACTGCTGGGCGGCCTGCGCTTTGAGAATGCGCCGCGCCGTGGCGCTGGCGTGGCGCACCGACGTGGCGCTGTGCTCGATCGAGACGCTGGCGGAGGTGTAGCGCTCGTTGGGCGTAACGCCGGTCTCCGCCAGATGCACCTCCATCCGGTCCGGCGACGTGTGCAGCTCCTCTGCGGCCACCTGCGCAATAGCGACGCGGATGCCCTGTCCCAGCTCCATCTTGCCGGTGTAGACGCGCAGGCGCCCGTCGCCCAGCACCTGCAGCCACGCGTCGATGCGGGGATGCTGGGCGAGGCTCGGCGGCAGGTCGCTGCTCCGGGCCGGATCGGCGTCCGGGTCCTCTTCGGTCTCGCCATCCGTACGTTGACAGCCGGGCAGCAGGCTGAAGCCCACCGCCACGGTCCCGGCGCTTTTCAGGAAGATGCGTCGCGAAAGACTGGACTCAGATGCGTCGCGTTTCGGGGCGTCGTCAGACATGTGAACAGCTGGCAATCTGGAAAAACAGGACGCGCGGTCGTTGCGGGACCACAGGACTACGCATCCACCGCGTCGGCGGCGCTCTGGATAGCCCGAACGAAGCGGGCGTGCGTGCCGCAGCGGCAGAGTACCTCGTTCATTCCGTCCGTGATTTCTGCCCGGTCCGGGTCCGGAGTGTCCGACAGGAGCGCCACGGCCGTGATGATGACGCCGTTCACACAGTAGCCGCACTGGGCCGCCTGCTCGTCCACGACGGCCGCCTGCACGGGATGCAGCCCGCCGTCCTCGCCGGAGAGTCCCGCGAGCGTCGTGATCGGCTGGTCCTCCACCGCCGACACGGGCAGCTGGCAGGTAGCGCGTGCTTCCCCGTCGACCAGCACCCGACACGAGCCGCACTGCTGGAGTCCGCATCCGTACTTCGGCCCGTTCAGGCCCAGCTCGTTCCGCAGGACGTAGAGAAGCGGCGTCGACGGATCGACCGTCACGGTGTGATCGTCGCCGTTCACTGTGAGCTGGATCTGCTGCTGGGGCATGTGTGACGTGATCGATTAACGGAAGCCAGCGAAGAGACCGAGGACAATCTCAGGGGGGATCCTGGAACGGGGCACAAACCAATTATGTCAACCTCTGATCCGTCCGCGTTCCAAACGATGCGTCAAGCATCCGGCGTCGTCTCTCGGGCAATTCGTCGGCGAACGGTGTTGAGCGCTTCGGGCGTGTCCACGTCCTGTAGAATGCCGTCATCGGAGACGGGCACGCGGGTGAGCGGGGCCTCGTCGCTGCGCAGGAGACCCCTCGCGCCCCGATCGCCCTCCAGGTCCAGCAGCGCCTCGCGGAACGACGCCCCGAAAATCACGGGGTGTCCCTGCTGATCGTTGAAGGTGGGAGCCACGATCCGCGGTGCCGTCTGAGCGGAAAAGGCCTGGCAGAGCCGATCCACAGTGTCACGGGACAGCAGGGGCAGGTCGCCGGGACAGAGGGCGTACCCGGCCGTTTCCGGAGCGGCCGCGCGGATTCCGCGTCGGATGGAGGAGGCCATGCCCGACGAAAAGTCGGGGTTATGAACGGCGCGTGCCCGGTTCTCGCGATGGACGAGCGCGGAGACGCGGTCGTGCTGCATGCCAGTCACGACGATGATCTCGTTCACTGGGGCCTCCGCAAACGCCGCAAGAACGCGGGCCAGCACGGGCTGCCCCTCAATCTCCAGAAGGAGCTTGTTTTGCTCGCCCATCCGCCGGGAGCGGCCCGCAGCCAGAATGATGGCAGACGGCGTGTCGGAGGCGGTCATGAGACACGGAAGGAGGAGTGGGAGCTATGCCGTCGTGGGTTCGCCGTTTGCGGAAGCGGCGTCGGACTCATCGACCTCGGTCCTGACCTCCGACGGGTGGATGCGACCGGAGCCCTCGGAGAGAAATCCGCCGTCCGCCCCGGCAAACATGGCTTGCACCTCCGCCGCGATGGAGAGGGCAATCTCTTCCGGGGTTTCCGCGCCGATGTCGAGGCCGACCGGGGCATGGAGCTGCCCCTCGGCCATCGCCTGGTGGGCCGCCCGGTCGGCGGGGGTGTCGCCCCCCGCAAAGTCCTCGGCCAGCCGCTCCAGGCGCGACCGGGCGCCGAGTGCTCCCACGTACCCGACGTCGGATTGCAGGAGAAACCGCAGTACCGCCCGATCGCGGATGTAGTTGTGACTCATGGCGACGGCTGCGTCGCGGGCGCCCACGTGGGGGAGCGCGCCTGCCACCTCTTCGGGGTGCGGCAGGGCAACGTGCCCCGACGCATCGGGAAATTGCTCTTCGAGCTCGGGGACAGGCGAGGCGCCCACGACGACCGGCTCCCAGCCCAGCAGGGTGGCCTGCGCGACCAGCGGCGCCACGTCGTGCTCCTCCCCAAAGATGAGAAGCCGGAGGGGGGGCACCACGTGCTCGATGATCACGTCGGCTCGGCCCTGCGGCACGGAATACGAGGTCCGCAGCGCCTGACTCTCGCGGAGCGTCTCTGCGGCATCCTCGGCGACGGCGTCCCGAAGAGCCTCTGCCTCGATGTCTCCCCGTCCGGAGAGGGTCTCCGGCGTGACCAGCAGATGGTGGCCGGTCTCGCCCTCAAGACGGCCCTCCGTCCGGTAGACGGTGGCGAGGGCCCCGGCGGTCCGCTGCGTGACACAGTGCTGAATGAGAGTAAGAACGCCGGGAGCATCGGGCTCCGCGCGGAACGGTTCGAGAAGCACGTGGATCGTGCCGCCGCACCCGCTGCCGAAGCCGAACGGATCTTCGCCCTCCTGTTGCTCCAGTGTCACGAGATCGGGCCGGCCTGTCTCCAACACCTGCATCGCCCGCTCGGCCACTTCTCCTTCTAAACATCCGCCGGAGATCGTGCCCACGTACTGCCCGTCGGGGCGGACGAGCATGCGCGCTCCCTCCAGCCGATACGACGAACCCTCGATTTCAACGATGGTAGCGACCACAGCTTCCGTACCGTCGGCGTGCAGCCGGTCGGCCTCTTGAAGAATGCGTTTCAGTTCTCGCATAGGGGGGATTGTCCGTGCACAAAAGATCTGATACCAGTTCCGAAGGATCGGTATGCATTTAATTGCTTCGGTCAGAATGGAACGTCCGTCACGAGGCGCGCCTCGTGACTCTTTCGTTCCGAAGCTCTCTCAACAAAGTGCACAGCCATCCTCGGTATCTGGTATGAGCATGTTCTTCTCTCGCGCTGCCTCCGGAATTGGTCCTCACGCTCTGTTCAACGGGACGTGTGGGTCTTGGTTGGCGGCTCGGCTGCGCACGACGGAATCGACGACATCAGAGTGCAATCCTGCATCCGGATTCCGTTTACTCCTTTCAGCCCGCCGCCCCTTTTGCCCCCGCATTTCTAGCAATCACCGTAACCAAAGGCGAAAGGCCCGCCCCTCCAAGAGAACCTTAAGGGGCGAATGGCCCCGAACGGATTGATTTGGTATCTTGTGTGATCTATCCTGAGCATACCGGCGTAATATAAAGACGCCGCGAACGTCACTCCGTCCCACCATCATCGGTTCCGGTCTTCGCCATGGCTACGTTTACTCTTACCGTCAACGGCGAGCAGCATCAGGTCGACGTCGATCCGGACACGCCCGTTCTCTGGATTTTGCGGGAGCACCTGGGTCTGGTCGGCACCAAGTTCGGGTGCGGCATCGCTCAGTGCGGGGCCTGCACCATTCATCTGGACGGGAATGCCGTCCGGTCGTGCACGTTGCCGGTGTCGGCCGTAGGCGACATGTCGATCACCACCATCGAAGGCCTGGCGGACGACGACGGAGAGGACCTGCATCCGGTCCAGGAGGCGTGGCTGGAGCACGACGTGCCGCAGTGCGGCTACTGCCAGGCCGGGCAGATCATGAGCGCCTCGGCGCTTCTGGCCCAGAACGCCAACCCCACGGAGGACGAGATCGAAGAGGCCATGTCGGGCAACATCTGCCGGTGCGGGACCTACGTGCGCATCCGCGAAGCCATCAAGACGGCCGCCGAAAAGGTTTAGCAGACCATTACAGATGACGTTATAGATTGAAGCTGCGATCTCAAAATTCCCATGGCAGGTCGCTCCGAGCGAAGTCAAGGAGCCTCCCAGAAGTGAGTGACTCCGTCCGGGATATTTCTCGACGATGGAAATCCGAGATTTCCTTGCTCGAAATGACGTGCCGTAATTTGGGAATTTTGAGATCGCTTGAGATAAAAAGTGAAGTTGACATCACCCCTCCACGCGTCTCATTCACTTGAACGAGGGACGATCATGAGCACGAACAGCACGGACATGGATCGACGATCGTTTTTGAAAGCCTCGGCACTCGCGGGCGGCGGCCTGATGATTGGCTTCAACTGGTTTGCCGGGTGCGAGCCATCCGGCCCGGCCCCCATGAAGGGCACGCCGGACCAGTGGTTCGACGTCAACGCCTTCCTGCAAATTGGGGACAATGGGCTGGTGACGATCATGTCGCCGAACCCCGAAATCGGGCAGAACGTGAAGACGTCGATGCCCATGATCGTCGCCGACGAGCTGGACGTGGACTGGCGCGACGTGGTCGTGGAGCAGGCGGGACTGGACACCGACAAGTATACCCGTCAGCTGGCCGGCGGCAGCCAGTCGATCCGCCAGGGGTGGGAGGGTCTTCGCACGGCGGGCGCCGCGGCTCGGCAGATGCTGAAGGACGCAGCGGCTCAGCGATGGGACGTGCCCGTTTCCGAGCTGGTGACCGAGGACGGTACCATTCGCCACGAGGCGAGCGGGCAGGAAGTAGGGTACGGGGACGTTGCGTCCGAGGCGGCACAGATGCCGGTGCCCGAGGACGTACAGCTCAAAAATCCGGACGACTTCGACATTATCGGCACGTCTCGCAAGAACGTGGACGCCCGCGAGATCGTGACGGGCCAGCCGCTCTTTGGAATGGATACGGAGCGGGAGGGCATGCGGATCGCCATGATCAAGCATCCCCCCGCCTTCGGCATGACCATCGGCTCGGTGGACGCGAGCGAAGCGAAGGGGATGCCCGGCGTTGAGGACGTGTTTACGATCGACGCGGCCCCGCCCGAAGAAAACCGCCAGTGGTCGGATGTCAATGCCTTTCCGGAGCTGGTGGTCGTCACCGGCCGGTCGACGTGGGAAGTGATGCAGGCGAAGGAGGCCGTTACTGTCGAATGGGAACAGGAGTCGCCGCCGGAGAGCACCGCCGATCACGAGCGGGAGCTGGAGCGAATCCTGAACGAGGGCAAGGTGGAGCCGTCCCGCCGCGACGGCAACCCGGAGGCGGCCTTTGAACAGGCGGAGCGGGTCATCGAGCGGACCTACAGCGCGCCGTTCCTCGCCCACAACACGATGGCGCCCATGAATTTCTATGCGGACGTGACCGAGGACCGCGCGGAGCTGCACGGCCCCATCCAGACGCCCGAGTACCTGCGTCCGTCGGTGGCGGGCCTGACCGGGCTGCCGGAAGACAAGGTGCACGTCCAGATGACGCGGATGGGCGGCGGCTTCGGGCGGCGGCTCTATGGCAACTTCGGCGTCGAAGCCGCGGCCATCTCCCAGAAGGCGGGCGTTCCGATCAAGCTCGTCTACACCCGCGAAGACGACATGACGCAGGGTACGTACCGCCCGACCTACAAGGTGAAATACCGCGCGGCGCTGGATGCCGACGACAACCTGATCGGGTTCCACGTCCGCGGAGCCGGCGTAGGCGAGAGTCCCGTGTTTGCCGACCGCTATCCGGCCGGTGCCGTCGAACATTATCTGGCCGAAGACCTCACGCTCGACTCCAACGTGACGACGGGGGCCTGGCGCGCGCCCCGGTCCAACTTCATCGCGGGCGCCGAGCAGTCGTTTCTGGACGAGGTGGCCGAGATCGCCGGCAAGGACCCGATCGATTTCCGGTTGGAGTTGTTCGACCGGGCGATGCGCGACCCGGTGGGGGACGAGCACGACTACGACGCCGAACGCTACGCGGGGGTGCTGGAGCTGGTCCGCGAGAAGTCCAACTGGGACGAGACGCCCTCGGACGTGAATCGCGGCGTGTCGGCCTACTACTCGCACAACTCGTACGTCGCGCAGGTCGTGGAACTCACGCTCGACGGCGACACGCCTCAAATCGACAAGGTCTGGAACGGAGTGGACTGCGGCATTGTCGTCAACCCCGACGCCGCCCGCAATCAGCTTGAGGGCAGCGTCATTGACGGCATCGGCCACGCCCTGTACAGCAAATTGACCCTCACCGACGGCCAGCCCGACCAGAGCAATTTCGACGACTACAGGATGATTCGGATGCCCGACGTGCCGAAGTCAATCGAAACCCACTTTGCCGACAATAACATCGATCCGACGGGTCTCGGCGAGCCGGGACTGCCGCCCGTCTCCGCCGCTCTGGCCAATGCTCTTTACCAGGCGACCGGAGAGCGTCTGTACGAGCAGCCGTTCATCGACCAATTGGAAGAGGCCGAGCTGGCGACGGCCGGGTAAGCACTCGGGCTATTCGTCGAACGGGTTGCCCCACTCGAAGTCATCGAGTTCGTCCCAATCGTTTGCTTCTGAATCGGGGGAGTTCGCCTCGTCCTCTCCCGCGCGTCGATTCCTCTTCGAATCCGAGAAGGGAGAAGGGGATGGATCGTCGGAGGCGGTGTACTGCGTTGCCGCTTCGATGTCGGCGAGGACTGAATCCTGCACGTTGCTGACGTGCGCCTTTGCTTCTTTCAGGGTAGCGAGCGGCCACTCGTTGCGCCCGTCCGTGTCGTCGTCTCGGTCCACGGCGGCATTCACGCGGCGGTTCAGCATGCGGAGGACGACCTCGACGTTGCTTTCCTCCTCGCCTTTCCCCACGGCGGGCACGAGGTCGGCGCCCTCCGGAATGTCGAGGCGGTGCAGGATGGTTCCGGCGGCGCGACGCACGGCGTGGTCCAGAATCTTCCGGTAGGCCTGCCGCTCGCGGGCCGGACGGTTGGGCGGGGGCGGCAGCTCTTCGTTTCCCAGCGGCTGGTTGAGGGCTGCAATCTCCTGCTTGAAGTCGTCGGCGTCCGGTACGTCGAGTCCTTTCTCCTTCAGCGCGTCGAGTGCCTCCTCCACGTCCTGCAGGTGCTCTTTCGCCTCTTCCGCGTCCGTTCCCTCCACGGGCAGATAGGCATCCACGTCGAATCCCTCGATCTCCTCATTCGTGACCTCGGCGGGGTCGCTGTCGCTGGGGGGGCTGTGATCTTCGTCGGATTGGGGTCCACCGTTCGCCTCGTCATGGGCGGGGCCTGACAGCTGTCGGGCGTCGAGGTCGGCCAGCACCTGCGCCTCCTCGGTCTCGTGCTTAAAGTACTGCCAGTGCTCCTCCTGATTGAGCCCGGCGTGGGCCACGACGTGCGCGAGGTTGTCGGTGTCGTTGCCGTCGGGGAGTGCACGGAGGGCCCGGCCCACGAACTGGGTGTAGGGGGCCACGGAGCGGAAGGGGCGGAAAAGGGCGGCGATGGAGATGTTCTTGTTATCGTAGCCTTCCCCCAGGATGCCGACGTGTACCATGGCGTCGATGTCCCCGTGCTCGTAGGCCCGCAGACGCCGCTCGCGCTCGTCCTCCGTCATGCCTTCGCTAGCGACGAACGCGGCTTCCACCCCGCGCCCTCGAAAGAGGGCCGCCACCTGCTCGGCGTGCCGGATCGAGCAGGCCGCCCCGAGAATCTGGTGCCGCTCCGTGCCATGGCGATTCTTGGCCTGCAGGAGCTGCACACTGCGGTCCACGATGGTCTCGTTGCACACGTCCGATAGGGCGACACCTCTAGAGAACCACGTCTCCTCCCGTAACTCCATGATCTCCGCGCGGGTGTAGGATTGTTCTTCGCCCTCCACGGTGAACGTCATTTCGGAGGCCACCGCGTCGACCCGAACGACGTTTTTCACGTACCCGGCGGCGATAGCGTCGGCTAGGCGGTAGCTGTAGACCGGTTCGGCGCGAATCGGCTTCTCGTCGCTGCGGAAGGGCGTGGCGGTGAGGTAGATCTTCTTCGCGTCGGGAAAGGCCGCGTTGACGTTCTGCCACGAGTCGGCGGGGGCGTGGTGCGCCTCGTCCACGACGATGAGGTCAAAGAAGTCGGACGGAAAGAGCGGCAACCAGCCCTGCATCTGCTGCACGTTCGTGACGATGACGTCGGCGCGGCGGCAGTCCTCCTCGTTCACGCGGCCGCGCTCCAGCGCCACCACGCGGGGCAGACGCGCGGTCTCCGGCAGTACGTCGCAGAAGTGATAGAAATTGTCGGTCCCGCTGAAGGTGCCCTCGGACAGCCCGTCCTTGATCGTGAGGTTGGGCGCCACCACCAGCACGCGCCCCTTCGCGATGCCGAACGGTGCGCAGGCGATGAGCCCGGACTTTCCACAGCCGGTGGGCAGCGTGACGATGGCAGGGAGTGACGGGCCGTCGTTCTCGGCAAAGTAGTCGCGCAGGGCCACGTAGCCCTCCTCCTGCGGTACGCGGAGCTGCTCGTTGCCGACGATGTTCGCGTCGGTGTCCTGAAAGTAGCGGCGAATCTCTGCGTCCTGTTGCTCGTGGCGGGCCTTCATCCGCTCGGTGCGGGCGGTGTCGCCGGTGCCTTTTGCTTGATTGCACTCGTGGCAGAGGGGATCGAGGTTGAAGACGGCGTGCTCCCCACCCTCACTGAAGGCTGCTCTATGGTCGAGGTGGCGGATCAGCTCGTCACCGTCGATTGTGCGCCCGCACTCCTCGCACGTCTGCCCGTCGAAATATTCAACGCGACGGCGGACGGCTTCGGGGATGTGGCGGCTGCGGGACACGGTGCGGTGATGGGATCGGGACCTGTCAACGGCTCTTCATTTCCTCGTACACACTGCTCCGGCCGTCGTGCCAGAAAAAGGTGGGTTTCGGCAAGGCAGTGGGGCACTATGAGGATTCTCTGCTGTAATAATGCAGAAGTGCCAGTACCATCATCGGAAAATGAAGCGATGCCCCCAAGTGCAACGGAAGCAGACATTCAAGAACTGGCCGACCACCTCGACCGCTATCTGAAGCGGGTGGAGGCCGGAGAAACGATTGAGATTACTCGTGAGGGAGCCCCAATCGCCCACCTCGGTCCCGTTCGCGAGAAGGAGGAAACCCAGGAGGAGCCCTCGGCGCGGGAAAAAATGAAGGCCCTCGAAGAAAAGGGAATTCTCTCCTGGAGCGGGGAGAAGCCCCCTTCGAGAATGCCTGTTGCAGAGGTGAAAGGAGAGAAGACCGTGGCGCAAATGCTGCTAGAGGATCGCCGATAGAGTTGCAAAATCGGAGCTGTCTGCATGTATCTCTATCTTGACGCCAGCGCCCTCGTGAAGCGTCATCTAGAGGAGAGGGGGACGGAACGGGTCAGGCAAATCTTCAACGCCGCAACGATTCCCGGCACGTCTGTACTGAGCCGAGCGGAATCGGAAGCCGCGTTTGCAAAATCCGTTCGGACTGAAAGCATAGCCGAGAATGAAGCCCGCTCTGCACTTAACGATTTTCGAAGTGACTGGTCCGACTTTGCAGTCGTTTCCGCGTCCGAACCCCTCGTCATTCGTGCCGGTGCTCTCGCATTCGACCACGATCTGCGGGGCTACGATGCCGTTCATCTCGCCTCTGCACTTGCGTGGGCCGAAGGAATAGACGAGACGGTCACCTTCGCGACGTTCGACCGCCAGCTCTGGAGGGCCGCCGCAGATCAGGTGTGGCTGACCTCCTTTCCGGATAATCTCCCGTCGCTCCTGGAAGAATGGGCGTGATAGAGTGTGGAGACGATTTCAGCAGTACACGCCAATTCGTCCTCTCCCCAAGCCCGCCCGACCGGCACTACGCCTCACAACTCCGGCAGGACAAAATCTCGCGCGAGAAGCTCTGCGCCGCATTCACGCCATTCTGGTAGTAGAGCGACTTCACGCCCTTCTTCCACGCCTCCACATACAGCCGGTTGATGTCTTTCACGGGGGTGGACTTCGGATCAATGGCGAGGTTGAGGCTCTGCGACTGGTCGATGTGCTTCTGCCGCCCGGCCGCCTGGTCGACAATCGCCATCTGGCTGATCTCGCTGAACGTTTTGAATACGTTCTTTTCGTGCTGAGATAGAAACTCCAGGTGCTGCACCGAGCCGTCGCGCAGCGCAATCTGCTCCCACACCTCGGCCGTGTCCTTGCCCTTCTCCGCCAGCAGGGCCTTCAGCTGTGGATTCTTGTAGGTCACCTTCATTTTGGCCCGGTCCTGTACGAAGTAATTGCTCTTGATCGGCTCGATCGAGGGCGAGACCTGTCCGAGGATGAAGCTCGACGATTTCGTAGGCGCGACGGCCATCGTCGTGGCGTTGCGTCGCCCATAGTCCTCCAGCACCTCGGGCTCGCCAAACCGATTGGCCAGCTCGGCGGAGGCGGCGTAGGAGCGCTCCTTGATTGTCTTCGCGATCTCGCTCCCGATCAGGCTCGCCTCCGTTGATTCGAACGGGATCATGTTGGATTGAAGATAGGAGTGCCAGCCCAGAATGCCGATGCCGATGGCGCGGTGCCGCCGCGCAAAGCGCACGGCTCGCTCCATGTGCTTCAGCCCCTCGGCCCCGTCGATGAACTCCTGCATCACTGCGTCGAGGAAGTACGTGAGCGTCTCGACCGCGTCGGTGTCCTTCCACTCGTCGTAGTGGAGAGCATTCATCGACGAAAGACAGCACACGAAGCTCTCATCGGGGCCCGCCGGAAGCGCGATCTCACTGCAGAGGTTACTGGCGTTGATGTCGTATCCTCGGTCCTTGTACACCTGCGGGCGGCCTCGTTGCAGGTTGCCCCGAAAGAGGATGTACGGAATGCCGAGGTTCATTCGGGACTCGACGACTTTTGCCCATAGTTCGCGCTTTTCGGGATCGCCGTCGATCATGGCTTCCATCCAGTCGTCGCCCACCACGACGCCGTAGTACATCGTCTGGATGGCATCGCCCTCGGTCTGGATGTTGAGCCACTCCTCCACGTCCGGATGTTCGATGTCAATGTACCCAGCGAAGTGGCCGCGCCGGGTTTCGCCCTGGCTGACGACGTTGATGATCTTGTCGAAGAGCTGGGCGAAGGGGTAGGTGCCGTTCGAGGTGCCGTTGTTGGTGATGGGGGCGCCGCGCGGCCGAACGTCGCCGAAGTAGCCGCTGGTGCCGCCGCCTACCTTCGTCATCATGCCGACCTCGGCGTGGGTGTCGAGGATTGCCTCCATCGAGTCGCCGATGTAGGAGCCGAAGCAGGAGATGGGCAGGCCGCGGTCGAGGCCGAAGTTGGCCCAGACCGGCGAGGCCAACGAGTAATAGCCGCGGGCCATGTACTCGTAGAACCGGTCGGCAAAGCCGTCAATCTCAAGGAGGCCCTCGGCGTGCTCGGCGATCTCCCGGACGCGCTCCTCCGGGCCGGTGCCGTCGAGCAGGTAGCCGCGACGGAGGAAGGTTCGAGCCTCATCGTTGAGCCAGTCGAATGTAGGGGACGTTTGTGTGTCGGTAGAAGACGGAGAGAGAGTCTGTGGAGGCATGGGGGGAGGGAAGCAAAAAGAAAGGTCGTAGAGGTCAGGGGCGGGGAACGGAGGGGAGAGGACTAGTGGTGCGTCAAGTTTTCCATGTCGAGTAAAGCCCCGATTAACGAACGGTATTCAGGCCGTTGAAGCGGCATTCAAGCGGGCGTATTCAATTCGGTACCCGACACCTTCGGCTTGACTGACCACTAGAAAAGATCGTCCCCGCTCACGCTCTGCGTCATCTTCGAGTAGCTGGTCGAGCGCTTCGAGAAGAAGTCGTTGCCCTTCGTAAGCAGAATTTCTTCGTAGAACCACCGCGACTCGTCGAGCGCCTCCGGGTCGACCTCGAAAATTGGATCCACCTCCACGTTCTTCAGCGACCGGTTGAACTTGTCCCGGAGAAAGGCGTCCACGACGGGACGGGGCAGGAAGTCGAGCTCGCCGTCGGCAAAGATCCAGTCAAGTACCCGCTGTTCAGCGTCGTGCGCTCGGCGGCAGGCCCCCTGCACCTCCCGCTCGAACGAGGGGCCGAACCACTCGGGGTGCTCCTCGCGGATAACGTCGATCAGCTCGATCCCGAACAGGCCGTGGATCTGCTCCTCCTTGGAGGTGGCCTCGAC
>JAHENZ010000092.1 GCA_018609755.1 Salinivenus sp.
CGCAGGTGCGGACTGGTGAGGAAGTCGGAGAGGAGGCCCCGCCGGAGGGAGCGATCATCGGCGGCAGTGCCACCGCCAACAATGGATTCTCTAACTTTTCCAACATCTCCGGTGCGTCGGCCTCTGCGGGAGTGGTTGTTGATTCCTCCCCGTCCTTGGCGCTCTCGCAATCGAAGAGCGGCGACCCGGTGTCGCCGGGCGGGGAGCTGACCTATACGCTCACCTACAGCAATCCGGGAGAGGAGGACCTGTCGGGGGTAAGCCTGGAGGCGGAGGTGCCGTCGGGAGCGAGTTTCGTGTCGGCGACCGGCGGGGGCAGCCTCGAGGGTGGGCAGGTCCAGTGGGACCTGGGCACGCTTCAGTCGAAGGAAGGCGGGCGGCAGACCTTCACGGTGGAGGCCAGTTCGGAGCTCGCCGAGGGCACCTTGCTTACAAGCGGGTCGGAGGTTGCCGGCGGGTCGCATTCGGCGCGGGGCCGGTCGGTTGCCGGGGTGCGGGACGGATCGCCGGTTGCCCTCTCGATGACGGCGAGCCCGGATCCGGTATCCCCGGGCGAGCAGGTGGTCTACGAGATTACGGTTGTGAACCAAAGTAGCGAGACGGCCTCCAACGTAGACGTGCGGAGCGTGCTGCCGGCCTACACCGACGCGAAGGAGGAGAATGTCGGGGGGGACTGCAACGGTGCGGACAATCCGTTTGCCTGCAATGCTGGGGAGACGATTAAGTGGGATGTCGGGGACGTGCCGGCGGGAGAAAGCGTGACCGTGTCCTACGTCGCGCAGGTGCGGACTGGTGAGGAAGTCGGAGAGGAGGCCCCGCCGGAGGGAGCGATCATCGGCGGCAGTGCCACCGCCAACAATGGATTCTCTAACTTTTCCAACATCTCCGGTGCGTCGGCCTCTGCAGACGTGATCTACAGTCCGCAATCGGGCAACGATTCGCCTCCCGTTGCGACGACGTTCTCTTATCCAGTTGGGAGTAAGGTAAATCTTCCGGAGCGTATCACGCCAGAAACCAACGACCTGTATCCTGACAATCCAGAGGCCGATCCCGAGCGCGAGTCCTCAGATGTTGGACCCTACTGGAGAAATACCCAGGACGTGGGAAACTACTATTCCGCGTTAGGTGGGCTGCATGCCGGAGAGGATTGGAACTGGGGCAGTGGGAGGAGTGATCGGGGCAGGGCAGTCTACGCCACGGCCAACGGTCAGGTCCTAGAGAATGACAGAATTGTGAGTGAGGGAGGACCGGATGCTGGCGGGTATGCAATTATCATCGAGCATGAGGTTCCGTCGGGAGAGACGTACTATAGCCTGTATCTCCACGTAGTAGATTTGTCATCCACCGACGGTGAGATAGAAGCTCCCAGTGTTAGTGGGACTGTTGAGAAAGGTGAGCCGATTGCTCGTGTTGGAGACGTGGAGGCGTTTTCAAGTCATCTCGACTTCCAAATTAGAGACACCAACTGGGATCCTAGCGGACCCCTGTATCCGAACTCGAATCCAAATGGGTATTACTCCCACGACGGTGGTATTCACAAAAGTGGGATGACTGCTCAGCAGGTGGATAATGCGTTCTCGCTGATGAGGCAGGATGGGATTTTGGACGCTTCTGATTTCATAGACAACCGCTCTGAGGCGCCCACTGGCCTCGCCGCTACACCAGGCGAGGGAGGTGACGGAAGCGTCGACCTCTCATGGGACCCTAGCGGCAGCCCGGACGGCTACAACGTCTACCGCTGGACGAGTTCGTTTAGCGACCTCTCGAAGGCAGACAAGATCAACGACTCCCCGATTGAAGGCACGTCTTACACCGACGAGGGAGTCGACAACACCACTACCTATTATTACCGCGTCACGGCCGTAAGCGGCGGCACCGAGAGCGACCCGTCCGGCCAGGCCAGCGTCTCTCTCCAGAAACTGCAGCTTCTCGGGCTGGAGGTGAACCAGTCGGTGCAGACCTGGAAAAACGACGTGCCCCTCGTCAAGGGGAAGAAGACGATTGTGCGCGTTCACCTCCAAAACAAAAGAGAAGGAAAGACCCCCGTGAACGTATCGCTTATGGGGTGGCGAAACGGAAACCTCCTTGAAGCTCCCACGCGCCTGAACGAAAACTACGAGGCTCCACCCTCACCGGGGGAGGACAGCGTGGAGACGATTCGAAAGCGGCGAGCAGAGATGGAGGGCTCCCTCAACTTTAGAATACCGGAGAGCTGGACTCAGAAGCCGTCAGTGACCCTATCGCTCGTGGGCGATGGTATTGACTGTAAGAAGACACCCTCAATGGACGACAGCTGTGAAACAAAAATCTACTTCCAGTCGACTCCGACGCCGAAGATCAAGTTCTTTATTGTAAGTTGGGATGATGGAACCGGAAATACTCACTTTCCGGACCCAACCCAGTTTAATGTAAGCTCAGTTGTGCAGCGCGTAAAATCAATTTATCCAGTAAGTAATGTTGAGTTTGACGTAGCAGAGGAGGCAATATCAATACCGTGCTTGTTTGGGGTATGTGGACCACCTAGCCCAGAAAGAGTTAACAATGCATTAAAAAATAAATGGACTAACGATTTAGAGGGTGGTGATATTAAAGATAGTCATATCTACTTTGGGTTTGTAAATAATGTTGAAGGTGAAGCCGAAGGTCAAGCCAAACATATCCCTACGGATGTCGCATTTTCTACCACGAATGAGGGATCTGTTCCACTGATCACATCCCACGAACTCGGACACGTGTTTGGCCTTCAGCATGCGGTAAATACAGATTCGACAAATGGAAAAGGAGCCCTTTTGGGATGGTGTGGGGCCGGAGCCGCCCCAGCTGGCCGCGGCTATCCTGCGCCAGATGATTTTAGTTCCTATGTTTCTTCTCGTATTGATATTCCAAATAGCGAGAACTGGACCGGGTTTACGGGAATAACCCCACAGACTCAAAATATTTATGATGAAGTATGGGGTGTAAACACGGCGACCGAAAGGGCTATAGGCACATCGATGGATCGAAACGATGGAGCGAATGCAGAGCTGATGAGCTACTGCTTTGAGCGCGGTCATGAGAAGACTGGAATTCTCTGGTCATCGGACATCACTTACACTTCGCTTCGAGAAGGCATAAATGACCGTTTCGACACGGGAGGAGAACCTGCGCTTGCCAGCGCGGCTTCTCAGGCCGGGGCAAGTGCTTCGGCATCGAGCGCTTCCTCGATGCAGGAAGAGGACTACCTGCTCGTCAAAGGCCGAATCGATCTGGAGAAGGATAGCCTGAGTTTTCGATCCTTCTCCACGATCACGACGAGTCCCGACCGTGCAGAGGCCATCGCTCCTGAGTCGGGAGACTACACCCTTCAGGCGCTCGACGAGTCTGGCAATGTCGTTGAAGAGGTGTCCTTCGAACTGAGTATTGGAGTGTCGAAAACTATTTCGAACATCGGGACTTTCATGGTTCCAATTCCGGCGGACCCAGCCATTGAAGAGGTGCAGGTTCTCGGCGGAGGCGAGGGGAATAGCCTGTCCGGCAAATCAGGCACAGGTGCATCAGCAAATAGCGTCGTTCTCGGCTCAAAGTCGGCCAGCCCCAATCCCCCAACGGTTACCGTTCAGTACCCGAATCGAGGAGAGGACCTGAGCGGAGACGAAGTAACCCTCCGATGGACCGCTGACGACCCGGACGGAGACTCCCTCTCCTTCACAGTCAAGTACAGCCGCAACGGCGGATCGACCTGGAAGGCCCTTGCCACCAGTTGGCCCCGCGACTCTCTCACCGTGGATACCGGTGTGCTCGGAGGCACTAGCAACGGACTCATTCGCGTGCAGGCCAGCGACGGCTTCAACACCGCCCAAGACGAGTCGGACGGCACCTTTGGCACGTCCAACGCACCCCCAAGTGCGAGCATCTTTTCGCCCTCCGACGGCACAGTCATCGGACAGGCCGGGACGGTCAGCTTCGACGGCAGCGGAAGTGATACGGAGGACGGCACGCTCTCCGGGTTTGCCCTCAAGTGGCAAACCGCATCGGGCGATTCGCTTGGCGCTGGGGAGACGATTGACGTGCCTGCCGCCAACTTCCCCCTTGGCCAACACACGATCGAGCTGGTAGCCACTGATTCAGTTGGAGCGTCTGATACCGCATCGGTATCACTCCAGGTGGCCCTGAGCAGCGACCCGTCCCTCCTTGCCAGCGCGTCGGCCCTCGTCGAATCGGACAGTCTCGTGGACTTTGGTTCGACGGGGACCAACATCGTCTTCGACAGCACCACTGGCGCCGCCACCGTTACGACTGAGCTTTACGACAGTGCCCCGATCGGAGCAGACGGAATCCCGCAGAGCAACGTCAGCGAATACCGCATCCTCATTGCGGCCGGGAACGGCCTCTCGGTCGGGCCGGGCACGGAGGTCCGCTTCAAGGCCGACACGCTTGGAGGCATCGGCGACCCAACCAAGGTTCAGATCTACCGCCGCCCAGCTCCTGGCAACGGCCCGTTCGAAGCACTCGACACGCAGGTCGACAGCATGAGCACGCCCGACGACTCGTCCGACGACGTTATCTTTGCGGCGGTGAGTGGATTTGGCGAGTTTGTGCTGGCCAGTGACTCGGAGCCGCTCCCCGTGGAGCTTTCCGGCTTTAACGCGACCGTTGACGGGAGAGATGCCGTGCGCCTCACCTGGACCACGGCCAGCGAGACCGGTAACGCCGGCTTCCGCGTTCAGCGGAAGGTGGGGGAGAGGGATGCAGGAACGTGGTCGACAGTCGGTTCGGTGGAAGGCGCGGGCACCACGGCTGAGCCAGAACGCTACCGCTACGTTGACGAGGACCTGCCCTACGAGGCCGATCGGCTGACCTATCGGCTAAAACAAGTTGACACGGACGGCAGCGCTAGCTATTCGAAAGAGGTCACCGTTGAGCGTGATGTAAAGGAGGTCCAGCTTCTCGGTACCTATCCGAACCCGGCCACTTCGCGGGCGACACTGCGCTACGCGGTGCCGAAGCGACAGGACGTGACGATCCATCTGTACGACATTTTGGGCCGCCGCGTCCAAACCGTCGTCGACGGGGAGCGAGAGGGCCGACATGAACGGCAGCTAGACGTGTCCCGGTTGGCGAGCGGCGTCTACTTCCTGCGGCTGCGGGCCGAAGGCGCGACGAAGACGCAGAAATTGACGGTCGTGCGGTAGCTGCGAAGGCGGTTTGGCACAGACCGAAAATCCCGCTCCACGTCTCGGGTCAAATCCGCACCCTTTCAATTTCTTCCTGGGCCACCTGTTGGTCGCGGTGGTCGTAGATGCGGGTGGTGTTCGCGGAGGCGTGCCCGGCGATGTGCTGAGCGGTTTCCAGGTCGCCCCCGTTCTCCAGAAACGTCGTGATACCGGTCGCCCGGAACGTATGGCAGGTGACCTGCGCCGGGTCGAAGCCGGCCTCCTCCGCCCGCCGCTTGACCATCTGCAAAGCGTTGTCCGCGAGCAGGCGATTCCCGGTCAGCTCTCCGGTCCGCCCCTTCAGGGACTGGAAGAGCGGCGCATCGCGCTTTTCCCGGATGCCTGCCCTATCTATATACGCATCGAGGTAATCTTGAGCCTTGTGGTGGACGGGGACGGTTCGGCGCTGTCCGCCCTTCTCATGGAGGCGGATCTTCCAGCGGCGCCCGGCCCGGAAATAGTCCCCGACGTCCAATCGGCACACCGCAGACACGCGGGCAAACGTAAATGTCATGACGCCAATGATGGCCCGATCCCGGAGTTGAGGCAACTCCTGCCTGTCGGCCACGATCGAGTCGAGGAGCTCGCGGGCCTCCTCCGCAGTGAGGGCGGGTGTCTTTCCGCCATCAGCTTTGAGCTTCGGGGAGCGCACCGGCTCGGCGGGATTGGAAGAGAGCACTTGGCCGGTCACCAGGAAGTCGAAGAGGCGCCGGAGGGCCGCGAGGTTCTGTTTGACAGTGGCGGGGGCCCGGTCGTCTTCTTCAACGTACGCGGCGATATGGACCGGCTCAATATCGGATAGATTGAGCCCGTGCCCCTCTGCCCATCGGAAGAAGCGCCTGACGGCCCGGGCATACGCCTCCCGAGTGTTCTTATTGCGGATTTCGGCGGTGAAGAACTCAATGACTCGATCAGAGGCCTCCTCCCCTGCATCTTGAAGGACGGCGGGGAGCGTAGAGCGGAGCTGGGGAATCAAGTCGGCCATAACTGGCGCTGCAAATGGGAATTATAGAGTGGGATCCGAAAGGCTACCAGAGGGCCGTAACCGGCCCAGTTGGCGCCACAAGTAGCATAGCATAACTAGTTTTATTCTATGCCACTGAGTATGTGAAGAGTAACCTGTGACGGCTGAAAGTGCAACTCTGCTCCCAGAATGACGGGTGAATGGAGCTTCTCATGAAGGACAATTTTCTAAAGTCCGATGTATGTTCAGCGAGTCCACTGGGCTCGGAACGAGCCTCCATTAACTTTCAGCAACGGTACCGCCATGAACATACTTACGTCTGTGGCGACAATCCTCAGCGTATTTGTCGCCTACTACTTCGGTCAGAAGTCTCGAACGAGACCCCTCCGTTCTGCTACGTATTCGAAGCAGATCGACGTTGCGTATAATCTCAGCGAACAGATCAATGAATGGGGTGATGAGGTCCGTGACCTATACTCTGAAGCAGATAGGAAGACTCCGATAGAAACGAAAGAGCAGAAGGGGGAAGTGCGACGATCACAGGGGCGTTCAATAAAAGTCGTAGGCCGTGCAATGGAGGAGCTACAGCGGTCCGAGATGATTCTTCCAGCCGCAGTTGTCGAAGAGCTAGACGAGGTTGTATCAGCCCGGTGTATATTCAGGTCTAGTTGAAATCCAAAACAGGGAAGGGGTTCTTCCCCGGTGGATAGCTCACCAAAACCATCACCGAAGAAGAACCCCGATATGACTAAACATAGTTCTCTCGACGATGAGACGCCAACCGCTGAGACCAGTCGTTCCGAGACGCTTCGAGAAGCCCTCGACGGTCCGATTAACACGAAGCTCCGCTTGATCCAACACCACGCAAAAATGGCTCGCTTGCTGGCCGAGGAGGTCCTTGAGGAGGAAGTCACCGGTCTCGCCGGGAAGTGCCACAGCCGAAAGAAAGAGGGAAATCCCTTTCGCAGATGGGGGTCGAATTCTGGATCGATTCGGATCGATGGGGAGAAGGTCCCGATCGACGTGCCTCGTGTGCGAGATACTGACGCCGAGGAGGAGCGATCTCTGGAGAGCTACCAGGCGATGAAAAGCGCCGAGCCGGGTTCAGGGCTAATGAAGGCCATTTTGCTGGGTCTCTCGCAAGGCGACTACCAGGAGGTCGCCAGCCAGTTTGTCGACGGGTTCGGCCTGAGCCAGTCCTCAGTCAGCCGCCAGTTTCAAGAGCGGGCCCAACAGGCCCTGGAGGAGTTCGAGAACCGATCTTTGGAGACGGAAAATTTTCTGGCGCTCTGGATCGATGGGAAACGCGTCGCAGGCGAACAGATGATCGTCTGCATGGGGGTGACCGAGTCCGGCTACAAAAAAGTGCTGGGATTCACGCAAGCCACCTCAGAGCGCTCTGAGCCGGTCATCGAGCTGCTGAGGGATCTTATCGGGCGTGGCCTCACCTTCGAGGAGGGCATTCTTTGCGTCATCGACGGGAGCAAGGGCCTACGCAAGGCCATCGATGAGGTCTTCGGCGAGCGAGCCGAGGTCCAGCGCTGCCAGTGGCACAAGCGAAAAAACGTGGTCAGCTACCTCCCGAAGGCCGACCAGAAAACCTGGCGGTCGAGGATCCAGCGGGCCTACCAGGAGTCGACCTACGAGGCCGCCAAAGATCGTCTCACCGATCTCCACGCCGAACTGCAGCAGATCAATCGGAGAGCGGCGCGTTCCCTTCAAGAGGGGCTAGAGGATACCCTCACCCTTCATCGTCTCGGACTCTTCGACGAACTGGGGAAGAGCCTAAAGACAACCAATTGTATCGAGAGCCTGATGGGAGACGTCGAAGAATACACCCGTGGCGTGAAGCGTTGGCACCACTCGCCGCAGCGGCACCAGTGGATGGCTGTCGCCGTCATGGAGGCCGAGGAAGGGTTCCG
>JAHENZ010000093.1 GCA_018609755.1 Salinivenus sp.
CGGAACCCGAGCGCGGCAAAATACCCCTGTAGGAGGAGATTTCGCACCTCGTAGTGTCCCTTCGTGCGGAGGTCTACGGCGTGCACGTACCCGCCCGACTGCGGGTAGTGCAGCGAGCGGGGATTGGTGGGGAGCCCCATGGCCTCGTAGTCCCTCGGATGCCGCGAGAGGTCGGTGATGAGCAGGTGCTCGTCCACCAGAACCGTCGGGGCCACACTCATGCGCAGGAGCGGATGCAGCTGGCTATACTCTGCGTACACGTCGTCGGATTTCACGTGGACGGGGTCGGGGGCCAAGAGTACGTATCCCTGGAAAACGATCAGTGCCCCAATGACCAGAAGCGCCGTCGTCTGTACGGTTCGAACCCCGTATGCGGAGTGGCTTTCTGCCAGTCGAACATAGACCCAGGTCGCATAGAGGAAGAGAATGCCAAACGCCGCCACGAAGCCCACGCCAAGGGCAATCAGAAGCGGCCATGCCTGATGATAGACGTGCAGGGCCCCGCGCAACATGACCACGAACGGCAGCAGGACAATGGCTCCCCACTTCAGAAGGGGCCATGCGATCCTGCGAAGTCCCCAAATCAGAACCGCCCTTCCCGTTCGTCGCTCCGATGTTGAACCGGACGCCCCTGAATTGCGGGGAAGAGGGTTCTCCTTCGTCGTCCTCCAGGCCTCAGAGCCCGAGGATGTGGAGGAGGATGAGGGAGACATGGCAGCGAGGATTGACGTGTGTCGGGAAGGGCCAAACAGAAATCGGGCGGATCCGACAGGGGATGCCGGCTCCGCCCGAAGGAATTCTCCAAAAAGCGGCGTCCTAGTTGATGGACTGGAAGGTGGACGGGAGTCCATTCCCCGAACCAGTCGTGTCCGCCTCAGGACGTGTGGGCGCGTCCGACGGCGGCTCTTCGTCGGTGCAGTACGCCTCAAAGGCGTCGACGAGGTCCGCCGCGATGGCGTTGGCGCTGCGTCCTTCGATGTGCTTGCGCTCCACCACGTACACGGGCTGGCCCTCGCGGAAGAGGGCGAGGAAAGGGGACGACGGCGGGATGCCCGCAAGGTACTGGTCTCGAACCTGTTCGGTCGCCTCTTCGTCCTGTCCAGCAAACACCGTGACGTAGCGGTCGGGTTGCACGTCGGCCTCGCGAGCCATGGCGACCGCCGGACGCGCATTGCCGGCGGCACAACCACAGACGGAATTGATGACGAGCAGCATGGTCTCGTCTTCGGCCTCGTCAAACGCGGTATCGACCTCCTCGGCGGTTCGCAGTTCCTCGACCCCGAGCCGGGTCAGTTCCTCGCGCATCGGATCGACCATCGCTTTCGGGTACGGCATAGCAGGTGGGCAAAGCAGCTGTCAGAAGAACAAACGATTCACTCGTTGTAGAGTATGTTGTCAACGACAGAACGGGTTCGGTGATCCCGTCCATACAGTCGGATCTCCATTGTAGCGATCGATGCCTCGGCCTTGTACCTTACCGATCACGTCCCTCTCTTCGACATAGCGTTTCACGATGATTCGTCCGTCGGATCTGCCGATTCCACCTGCCCTCTGGTCCCCCGTTCTTCTGGGAATCAGCCTATTCCTGGTGGGGTGCTCTTCGTCCCGCCCCCCGGCTACGGTAGAGGGGAAAACCAAGCACCAGTGGACGGCCTCGACCGCAGAGGACCGTCTGCAGTCCGCCGCTGAGAAGTGGCAGGGCACGCCGCACGAGTGGGGCGGGTCGTCAACGAGAGGCGCGGACTGTTCGGGTCTGGTGCAGTCGGTCTTCGCGGAGGAATTTCAGCTGTCCGTCCCCCGAACGACGGAACAGCAAGCGCGGGTGGGACGCACCGTGTCGCGTTCCTCGTTGCGCCCCGGCGATCTGGTGTTTTTCCGCCCCCCCGGAAAAAAGCGACACGTCGGGATTTATCTGTCGAACGGCGACTTCCTTCACGCCTCCTCCAGCGAAGGAGTCCGGGTCTCCCCGCTCGACCGGTCGTACTGGAAGGATCACTGGTGGCAGGCCCGTCGGGTGCTTCGATTCTCAGACAGCACACAACAGCCGACGCCCGACACCACCCGGAAGCCGCCTGCTGCCGCAAAGGTCGGATGGTGAGGGACGCCAACCTGCGCAGTACAGGGCCACCGGGATCAGTGCACGTCCCGCTCGTCGAGATCACGGCGTCCGCGATCCCGGGAAATGTTTAGAGTCTTTCGTATGGGGGTGGGCACCGATTGGAACCTTTTTGTCCCTCATTCGAATACACGAGACCATCTTTGGAGATCTCTATGCTTAAACGCCGCCGCCGACAGGCTGTGGCGTTCCTTTTTTGGTTGCTCGTGTCCTTGCCATGCGGGAAGGCCTCACCGGATGATCCGGCCCCCCGGCCTGCAAGGTCACTTCTGTCGACCTGATGTCGCTACGACGTTTCACCGGACCCTAGCAGTATGGCTGACGAAAAGACTGTTTACATGACCGAAGAGGGGCTCGAAGAATTGAAGGAAGAGCTCCATCGCCTCCGCACGGAGGAACGCTCGCGCATCGCCGACGAAATTGCCGAAGCCCGGGCGAAAGGCGATCTCTCTGAAAATGCGGAATACGATGCCGCGAAGGAAGAACAAGGCAAACTCGAAGCTCGCATCGCCGAGATTGAAGACACCATTGCTCGGGCCCGAATCGTCGATGAGTCGACGGTTGACGACAGTAAGGCGTACATCCTGTCGGAAGTGACGGTCGAGAACGTTGACACTGGGGACGAGCAGACGTTTACCCTCGTCTCGGAGCAGGAGGCCGACGTGTCGGAGGGCAAAATCTCGATTGAAAGCCCCATCGGTCAGGGACTCCTCGGTCAAGAGGAAGGGGATGAAGTGGAAATTGAGGTCCCGGCTGGCA
Source organism: Salinivenus sp. (assembly GCA_018609755.1). GTDB lineage: Bacteria > Bacteroidota > Rhodothermia > Rhodothermales > Salinibacteraceae > Salinibacter. The sequence goes on from JAHENZ010000093.1 coordinate 2,876, forward strand.
CGGTCCACTTCAAAATCACCGACATCTCTCGGTAGCCGGTCCGTCTCTGTCTCGGACTCTTTCATGGCGTTGTCCTCTCCCCCTGATCCGCCTGAACGACGTCTAGCCGGACATCCGATTTCGTTCTGGCAGGACCGGCTTTACCACGTCGGGCGCGTGGGTGTGGCGGGGGCTTCCTCTGTGCTGGCTACGTACCTGGGGAGCTGTGTGCTTGCGCTGGTGGTGTATTCAATGGCTATCCCCCCGGTGACCGGAGTGCAGCTTCAACGGAGCCTGGAAAACGCCTTTTCGAGTCCCGAATACACTCAACGGTACGCCCCGGTCCCCCTTTCTGAAATGGACCGGTTCCTCCTGCGCGCCGTGGTGGCTGGGGAGGACAGCCGATTCTTCATGCACGGCGGCATTGACTGGGAGGCCGTTGGCGAAGCCATCGAGGAATACCGTCAGGGCGAGGATCTGCGCGGGGGCTCGTCGATCACGCAGCAGCTCGTGAAGAACCTCTTCATGACCACGCACAGCACCTACCTCCGGAAGGCGTTGGAGGTCCCGCTGACGTATGCGGCTGAGATCGTGCTTTCGAAGCGCCGAATATTGGAGCTCTACCTGAACGTGATTGAGTGGGGCCCGGGTGTGTTTGGCGCCGAGGCCGCCACCCAACATTATTATGGCACGTCTGCTCAGCGCCTGACCCGCTATCAGGCCGCCGCTCTGGCCGCCTGCATTCCCAATCCCCACGTCCGTCGCCCCGAAACGGTCGGCTGGTACCAGCGGATCATCCTCCGCCGAATGAACAACCTCCCCCCCTTGCCGCTGTAGTTTCCCTTCTCTCTCCCGCCCTTTACTCCCAGACTCTCTACTCCCGCACTCTTTCCCTCTTCCCTCTTACGCTCCAGATGATCGATCTCCGAAGTGACACCGTCACGACGCCCTCCGACGGCATGCGGCAGGCAATGTACGAGGCCGAAGTGGGCGACGACGTGTACGGCGAAGACCCAACGGTCAACCGCCTCCAGGAGCGGATCGCGGATCGCCTGGGCACGGAGGCCGCTCTCTTCGTCCCCTCCGGCACAATGGCGAATCAGATCTGCCTGCACGTTATCACCGATCCGGGTGACGAGATTGTACTGGAGCGTGGAGCGCACATCTTCAACTACGAGAGCGGGGCCGCCGGGCTCCTCTCCGGTCTTCAGCTGCACCCGGTCGAGGGCGATCAAGGACTGCTCGCCCCCGAGCACGTAGAGGCCGCCATTCGCCCTGAGATGGAGGTCTTTCCCCCCACCCGCGTGGTGTCGGTCGAGAACACCGCGAATCAGGCCGGGGGCGTGGTCTATCCGCTCGATCGCATCGAGGCTATCGCGGAGACGGCCCGCGAACACGACCTGCACCTGCACCTCGACGGGGCACGGCTGTGGAATGCCTCCGCCGCCCACGACGTGCCGGAGCAGGACTTCGCTGCCCCGTTCGACCTGACGTGGGTCGCCCTGTCGAAAGGCCTCGGAGCCCCTGCCGGCTCGGTCATCGCCGGGCCGAAGCCGCTCATCGAGGACGCGCGTCGGACCCGCAAGCGGTTTGGCGGTGGCATGCGGCAGGCCGGCATCCTGGCCGCTGCCGGGCTCTACGCCCTGACGCATCACCGCCCGCACCTTCACGAGGACCACGAAAAAGCGCAGCACCTCGCCGAGACGATTGACGCACTTCCTCCCTTCGAGATTGACCTTGATCGTGTAGAGACCAATATCGTTATTTTTAAGGTGACCACCGACACCGCTGCTTCCGTGGTGGACACTCTCGAAGCAAAGGGCGTCCAGCTCACCCCCTTCGGCCCAACGACGCTCCGCGCGACGACTCACCGCGACGTATCGATGGACGACGTGGAGACGGCTGCCACCCTTCTTCGGAAAACGTTTGGGGCGGCGTAGACTCTACTGGACGTCCCCTCCCCGACCAGCTCTTCAGCCAAGCACTTCTTCTCTCGACTCGCTCGCCCCTTTCTCCGCCTTATGGGAAACCTCACGAAATGGCTCGGTGGAGTCCTCGGCACGCTTCTCCTGATTGGAATATTCGTACTTCCGTCCGTCGAGCAGGCGTACGCGCCGGAAGCCGCCAACATTCAGGACGTGGGCGACACGCTCTGGTATGCACTCGTCACCCTTACCACTGTCGGATACGGAGACTATTACCCTGTCTCGGCCCCCGGACAGGTGATCGGCATCCTCTTCGTGCTCAGCAGCCTCGGCGTTCTCGGCTTGCTCATTGGGAAAATCGCCGACCTCTTCACGAGTTACCGCGAGCGTCACCACCTCGGGCACTATGGCACCGACGCAACCGGACACATCGTCATCTTCGGCTGGAACGACTCCACCAACCGCATTGCCGAACAAATCCGAG